>JADGNQ010000193.1 GCA_017883385.1 Candidatus Sulfotelmatobacter sp. | reverse complement strand
GGCACCTCGAAGATAGCGACCTGCGCCACATCGTTCGGACCGCGATACGCGATGCGGAAGAAATGCCGGCGCTGGCGTATACGAATCAGGGCAGCGGCAATCGCAGGCAGAACTCCCAGATGCCGTGCGACTTCTTTGGAATAGTCAAACGACTCGATGGACGCGTACGGAATCGTCAGCTTGTTTCCCGCGTACTCGAACGTCAGCGACGTCTCCGAGATCGTGGCCACTCTGCCGACAACTCCTGCATTCAGGCCCGGTGCCGTGCCGCCGACATACTTCACTTGTTGCTCTTCAACAGCGGCCGCCGGCAAAGAGAGCACTAAGAGTAGCCAGAACGCCGCAAGCTTCTTCACGCTGCACCTCCTCAGATTTCAGTGATTGCAGCGTAATGGGTATCCCTAGGTTTAACAGGCAGGTCTGGGACGCTTTCTCAAGTGTCACATGAAGGGCACAGGGAGGGATTAGGGGAGGAAGCCATAACCACAAAGGCCACGAAGTATCACGAAGAACTTCAATACGTTGGTGCTTCCTTCGTGATACTTCGTGTCCTTCGTGGTAGAGATTTCCAACACCGCCGTCACGACAAAGGGCTATTCCTTGACCGATTGTGCCATCCGAATCATCGCCGCCGCACTCCGCTCGACATCGTCGTCACTGGTCGCCCAGGAGGACACAGAAATTCGCATCGCGGTGTGCCCGTGCCACTGCGTGCCACCGCACCAGCAGGTTCCGTCGGATTGAATCTCGGCAATAACGCGGAGAGTCTGCTCCGCGCTGCCGAACGAAACCAGCACTTGATTCAGCACAACGTCGTTCAGTATTTCGAAGCCTGCAGTGTGCAAGCGGTCAGCAAAAAGTCGGGCTTGGCGGCAATTACGCTCGATCATTTCCCGCAACCCGCTTCGCCCCAGCGAACGCATCGCCGCCCATAGTTCGATTCCCCGCGCCCGGCGCGAGGAATCTGGCGTGGAGTGGCTGGGCTCCCGACCGGTGCTGGGCGTCAGATAGGCCGCGCTGCCCCACGACATTGCGCGGCGCAAATGTTCGGGCTCGCGCACCACCGCGATTCCTGAATCCTGTGGAACGTTAAGCCACTTGTGACAGTCAATCGCCCAGGAATCGGCTGCTCCCACGCCTTCGAGCAGCGGCCCGTACAGCGGCGAGACGGCGCCCCACAACCCAAACGCTCCGTCCACGTGCACCCATGCTCCCGCGTCTCGAGCCCGCGAGCAGATTTCCTTCGCGGGATCGAAGGCTCCGGTATTGACGTTTCCAGCCTGTATACAGAACACGGTGTGGTCGTCGAGAACCGGCAAAGCATCGGCTCGCATGCGCCCTTGCCCGTCTGCAGGAACCTTGATCACCCGCGACCGGCCGAGACCCAGCATCGACAGGGCCTTGAGCACCGAGACGTGAACGTCCTCGCCCACCACGATCCGAATCTCGGGAGCGCCAAACATTCCGTCTTCTTCGACGTTCCAGCCGGCGCGCTTCAGCACCGCTGAGCGTGCGGCGGCCAGGGCGGAGAAGTTTGCCATCGTGGTGCCGGTGACGAATCCCATAGCCGAGCCGGGTGGTAGACCGAGCAGGTCCACGGTCCATTCCATCACGATCTCTTCAATCTTGGCCGACACCGGCGACATAATTCGCATGCAGGCATTTTGGTCCCACGCGCCCGCAAGCCAATTTGCCGCCAGAGCGGCAGGCAGCGTGCCGCCAATCACGAAGCCAAAGTAGCGACCGCCGGTCGTGGCTACCGTCGCGGGCGACCCAATATCATCGAGCAGTGCCAGAAGTTCCGCTGGATCACATGGCTTCTCCGGCAACGCCCCGCCCAACGCTTCCAGTCGCGCGATGTCCTCAACTCCCGGTGCGACTCGCCGATCACCAATTGCTGCCAGATAGCGAGCAGCCCGCACCGCTGTTTCGCCGAGCAATTCCTTCACAAGTTCCTCCTGTATGAATGTCATAACGACCCGAGCGGCTGACTGATGAATTCTTCGTACCGTCGTAGTTCTTCAATCGACGCTTCCGACAACAGCGAGAAGGGAATGGCGCGGCAGCCCGCCGGAAGTTCCGCGGCGGTCAGCGAATCGCACACCACAGCTGCCGTCTGCTTCAGGCCACGCTGCCAGTTCGCCTCCCGGGCGTCGCGAAACACGAGGCTGTCGGGATGGAATCCGGCGGCGTTCAGCACCGCCCGCGCCACTTTCAGAAACTCCGCCCACCGCGATGCCACGCCCACCAGTATTCCCGCAGGCGCTGGCAGGTATCCCATCAGCGAGGCCGGAACGGAGCTAACCTGCAGCGTGAGCAACTCTGTTCCTGCGGGCAGGAGGGTCTTCACCGTCGCAACGCGGTTGGGCAGCACCACCGGAATGCCGCCCTCTAATGTTTTTGGGCAATCCTCCGTCCCGCACGACTGGACCGGGAACTTCACGGCCCGTGCGATCTCCGCCGCCAGGATTCTCCGCAGCTCCTCATCTGGCTCAACCAGCAAAAAGTGATCGGGAGGTTGCAATTCCAGCCATTGCCGCAGACGTGACCGCAGCGCCGGCAACGATACACCCAGCTTTCGCGCCGAGCGGAAAAGCCGGGCAATCGTTTGATCGAGCGCGAGCGCCGGAGTGGGCGGCATCTCCGGCTTGGTCGCGCGAATGTAGACTCCGCTTCCGCGCCGGAACTCGACCCAGCGGTCGCGCTGCAGTTGGCGATATCCCGCGCTGACCGTGTTGGGATGCAGGTGAAACCGCCGCGCCAGCTCGCGCGTGCTGGGCAGGCGCTGCCCCGGCGCCAGATCGTCGCTCAGAATTCCGAGCACAACCTGCGTGACCAATTGCTCGCGGATAGAGACTTCACTGCCTCGGGCAAACCAGAGTTGCATAGCCGCAACATCATAAGCGGTGCGCGCTTGCGAGGAAAGTTGTCATCGCCGTGTCTCGGTAGCGGTGCAGTTTGAGAATGACTCGTATCAGGGCATGCCTTCAGGCGTGCCGCAAAGGCCGCCAGGTAATGTCCGCTTTAGCGGCTGCGGCGGGCGAGAGCCAGCGGCTTGAAGCCGTTTTGGCTTCTCACCGACTGAGGCGGCATCGCTGAAGCAGCCCTGATACGAATCTTCTTCTCAAACTGCACCACCACCCTGTCTCGCTGCCGATTGCCGCTTTTCCTTCCCCGGCAGTATGATGAACCGCATGAGCTTTTCCGAGACGATCTTCCTGTTCTTTTTGGCCCTCATCATTTTTGGGCCCAAGAAGTTGCCGGAGATCGCACGCCAGGTCGGCAAGTATCTGAACGAGTTCAAGCGGGCCTCGAACGAATTCAAGGCGCAGATCGAGCAGGAAATCGCGCATCTGGAAGTCGAGAATAGGCCGACCATTCTTCCGCCCAGCCCAACGCCGGAGGGCACGACGAGCCGCAGCCTGTACGCCGCGCCTATCGAGGCGACTACCTCCGAAGCGCCGGCCAATTTAGCTGCTTCCGATGACGACGAGCCCCTGTTCGCCGCGGGCACAGCCACGGCTACAACCGAGCCTTCCCCGACAGCGACCGAAGCGCTTCCTGCCTCTGGTGAGGTAACGTCCGTCCCCCCGCAGGAGTCGCATGTCTGAACTCGAAGCCGCGGGCAACGGCGGCGAAAAAGAAAAAGAGCCCATGCCGACCATGGGCTTCCTCGATCATCTCGAAGAACTGCGCCGCCGCATCGTGTACTCCATCGCTGCTGTGGCCGTAGGTTTCTTCGCTTGCTGGTGGAAAGTCGAACGCATCTACGACTTCATGCAGCGCCCCATTATGGACGCGCTCAAGGCCAATGGGCTGGCGGAGAAGCTCGTCTACCTGAACCCCACCGAGCCTTTTAATCTTTACTTGAAGATTGCTGCTCTCGCCGGTCTGTTCCTGACGTCGCCATTCGTGCTCTACCAGGTTTGGATGTTCATTTCGCCTGGCCTCTACCGCAACGAGAAGCGGTACGTCGTACCTTTCATGGTGTCGACCATCACGCTGTTCACCTGCGGCGGATACTTCGGTTACCGAATCGTCTATCCCGCGGCGCTCAACTTTCTGATTGCGTTCGGCAAACAGTTTCAGCCGATGATCACCATCGGCGAGTACACTTCGCTTTTTCTAAGCATTATCCTCGGCATGGGATTGATTTTCGAAATGCCGATCCTCGTGTTCTTTCTGTCGCTGATGGGTATCATCAGCGCCGGATTCATGTGGAAGAATTTCCGCTATTCGATCCTGGTTATTTTCATCATCGCGGCTATCGTCACGCCCACAACGGACATCCTGAACATGTGCATTTTCGCCGCGCCCATGATCGCCTTGTATGGCCTGAGCATTGGCGTCGCCTGGTTGGTGCATCCCAAGCAGCGCAAGGCGCGGAAAGAGAAGCAGGCGCAATGAGTGGAGCAAATTCGCTGCGGTGGATTCTGCTGGCGGGTGCGTTGACGTTTCTCGCCTGTGATCGCGACAAAGACACACCCCAGGTTCAGGCTTCACCCGTGCCCGTCCCCGCAGACGCCACCTTGCCGGCTCTGACTCTCCCTCCCGACTCCGGTCCGCCGCCCACATTCGACGGAGATCGTGCCATGCAGTATGTGAAAGACATCGTGAAGTTCGGTCCGCGTCCCATCGGCAGCGCGAATCATAAGAAAGTCGAGGACTACATTGCCGCTCATTTCAAGGGGGATAACGTCGCGGACGACACCTTTATTGCTGACACGCCGGAAGGCAAGTTTCCCGTGCACAACATCATCGCCAAGTTTCCCGGCACGAAAGACGGCATCATCGTCATCGCCAGCCACTACGATACGAACTATCCGCTGCGCAACACTTCGTTTATCGGGGCCAACGACGGCGCGGCGACCAGCGCGCTCCTGCTCGAGTTCGCCAACCAGCTTCGCGGCAAGCCCCTTGCGGGCTACAGCGTCTGGCTGCTCTTTACCGACGCCGAGGAAGCGGTGAAGAGTTGGTCGGACGAGGACAGTCTCTACGGCACCAAGCACCTCGCGGTGAAATGGCAGAGCGATGGTACCGCGAAAAAGATCAAAGCCTTCTTGCTGGCTGACATGATCGGCGACGCCGATCTCGATATCGATCGCGACAAGAACTCCACGCCGTGGGTCGAAAGTGTTGTTTACGAGGCGGCCAAGCGACTCGGCTATCAGTCGCACTTCTTTGCGCGTGACAACGCTCTCCTCGACGATCATCTGCCGTTCATGAAGATTGGCGTTCCCTGCGCCGACATCATCGACATCAATTACGGATACAACGGCGTGTTCCATCACACTACGCAGGACACCGTCGACAAGCTGAGCACCAAGAGTCTGGATATTTCCGGCACCGTGATCCTGGAAGCGGCTCGCATTCTCGACCGGATGGATCCTCTGCCGCCGAAGTGAATGCCGCCGACCGTTTTGCGCTTTTCCAGAATTTCATTTCTAATGCACCCAATATGCGAACTGTGAAGACCCTGTTCTTTGTTTGTATTTTCAGCTTCACCTGCCTTGCTGCGACTCCTCCCGCCGACAATCCGGCGAACCAGGTCATTCAGACTGCGCTCCAAGCTTCGCCTCTGGAGAGCAATCTCCACCGCCTGACCGACGAGATCGGCGGCCGGGTTCCCGGCACCGTCGCCATGCAGCACGCCGTGGAGTGGGGCGTGCAAGCCTTCACCGCAGCCGGAGCCGACAGCGTACATACCGAGGGATTCACCATTCCAAACTCCTGGTCCGAAGGCGCCACTGAAATGACTGCGACTACCGCGTACCAGGTCAGCGCCACAAAGGTAGGGGGCGGAACTGTGCTTTCACCCTTCCACGTTCGCGCTGTTTCTGTGGCTTGGGCTCCCGCGCTTGCTCCGGTGAAGCACGTCCCGATCGTCGACATGGGCGAGGGCACAGAGGCCGATTTCAAGAAAGCCGGCGACATTTCCGGAAAGGTTCTTCTGGTACACACGGTTGTTCTCAAGACCTGGGACGATCTCTTCGCCGAATATGAGAAGGCCCCGCCGGTGATCGATCTCGCCGTGAAAGGTAAGGCCAAGGCCGTCGCCTTCATGGCCACGCGCGAGCACGACATCCTCTACCGGCACACCAATGCAGGTGCCGGAGAAATCGACCGCCTGCCGATGGTCATTGTGGCACGTGAGGACGGCGAGCGCATCGCGCGCCTGCTCGCCTCCGGAAACCTGGTCTGGGCCGACCTCTCCATTCCCAACCAGATCGGCGGGCCCATCAAGGCCTCCAACGTGATCGCTGAAATTAGGGGCAGCGAGAAGCCGGACGAGTTCGTGATTCTGGGCGCGCACCTCGATTCGTGGGAGCTTGGCACCGGGGCGCTCGACAACGGCTGCAACGCTGCCCTCGTCGTCGATGCCCTGCGCGCCATCAAAGCCTCAGGCGTGAAGCCGCTGCGTACCATCCGCTTCATTCTTTTCTCCGGTGAAGAACAGGGACTCATGGGCTCCCGCGCATACGCATTCAACCATCGTCAAGAACTCGACAAGGCCGCGGGCGTCGTAATCTACGACTCGGGCACAGGAAAGACGACCGGCTTTTCAGTCGGCGGCCGCAAGGACGTTCTCACCACTGCCAAAGATCTGATCGCGCCCCTCGCTCAGTTTGACGTCAAAGAGTTGAAGACCGACATGGAATGGGGCACGGATCATTTCGACTTCATGCTGGAAGGCGTCCCCACCTTCGTCGCCGATCAGCAGGAGGCAAACTACCTCGAGAACTATCACGCCGTCTCCGACACCTACGACAAGGTCGACTTTGCTCAATTGAAGAAGCATGTGGCCGAGGCCGCCGCGCTGAGCGTTGGTCTGGCGAACCTCTACGCGAAGATCGGTCCGCGCCTGACCCATGACCAGATTGAGCAGACCATGCGCGAGACCAACAGTGTGGAAATGCTCAAGGCCTTCGGCCTGTGGGACGATTGGATCAAGGGCGTGCGGGGAAGGGAAAAATAATTATTGATTGTTGATTTCCGATTGTTGATTGAAAGACTGCGGGGCCCGAAATTCTCCAGGGTTCAAATCAGCAATCAGCAATCAAGAATCAACAATTCCTAACACCCCAGGATTCGGCTTGCTCTACTTCTGGATTCTCTTCAACCTCTTCGCGCTCGGCATGCTGGTGCTGGACCTTCGCGTCTTTCACCGCCCCAGCCACGTCGTGCGCTTTCGCGAAGCTCTGGGTTGGAGCCTCATGTATGTGGCCCTGGCTGGCGTCTTTGCGGCCATCGTGTACTACTGGCAAGGACACCAGGCTGCTTTGGAGTTCGTCACGGGCTACGTTCTGGAACTCTCGCTCAGTGTCGACAACCTCTTCGTGTTCCTCGTGATCTTCAACTACTTCGCGGTCCCGGACCAACAGCAGCATCGCGTCCTGTTCTGGGGCGTTCTGGGTGCGCTGATCATGCGCGGCATCTTCATTGGCGCCGGGGTCAGCCTCATCTACCGCTTCCATTGGCTGCTCTACATCTTTGGGAGCCTGCTGATTTATAGCGGCATCCGCGTGTGCGTCATGGGCGAGCACCAGATCAACCCCGCCGCTAATCCGGTGGTGAAAGCCGTGCGCCGCTGGATCCCTGTAACCCCCGACTTCCAGGGTGGACGATTCTTCGTCCGCAACCTTCAAGACAACTCACGCCTCTACGCTACGCCCCTGCTGGTGGTGCTTCTGGTCATCGAGACCACTGACGTGCTGTTCGCGGTCGATTCCATTCCCGCAGTTCTCGCCATCACACTGAATGCCTTCATCGTCTACACCTCGAACGTCTTCGCGATTCTGGGCCT
>JADGNQ010000192.1 GCA_017883385.1 Candidatus Sulfotelmatobacter sp. | reverse complement strand
TGTTGGAACGCCGGTTGCCTTCTGCCTGCTACAAAACGGCGTGAAGACGCTGCTTGGCGTTGGACAGATCACCCTGGTCGGCGGCACTCCAACTGCTGTGGTTGAGCTCTCTGCGAACGACGGAGACGTTGTCCCCACTGTGAGCGCCGGCGATGTGCTGCAGGCGCGCCAGCGGCTCGTAGCACCTTTCAACCGGAATCCCACCTGCGGTACGGCCATGCTGGTTGCCGCTGCCTTCCAGTGATGAGTCAGCCCGGGGAGAGTGAACGCTCTCCCCGTTTCTCGATCGCGATTCTGAGTCGAGAAAGTTTTACCCTCGTCTTTACTCTTTTCGAGTTCTACACCGAGCGCCGTTGGAACCGCAGCTCCAGGTTGATCTGATGATTCTTCAACATCAACATTTGTTAGTTGATCGTCCGCTCGGAGTGGACTGTATTCAGAGGCATCTATTCTCCATGTGCGAGTGAGTATCTCAGAGTTTTAAATGGAATGTTTGCGCCAATAGAGATCAGATGCTTCTTCCCAACAGTCGGTAGCGCCGCAACCTGACAGAGAGTGCGGAAGACAGCGGACCGCCTACGATTGCCGCGGGCTTGCACTGGGCTCGCTAAGAAGGTGCCGGGAAGCGGGTATGTGACCTCGATGACCTCCAGACTCACTGTGGGTTTCGCCCCGTGTCCTAGCACTAACGTTTCCAGGCCTGGCAAAAGCGGTTGTTTAGGAGCGATGCACGGCGTAGGTCGTTGGGATTGATAAGACTGGCGGACTGGTTCGCGTAGATATTGAGAGGTATTGAAAGTACGAGGAACAGAGCTGTAATGGGAAGGTTCTTCACGGTGGTCTCCTTTGTGGATGTGTTAGACACCCGTCGAATGTTTGGCGTAGTCGGCGATCCCAAAACTGCAAAATCCAAAGCCCCAGTGCCGGTGATTCCGCAAACTCGCTCAGCGGCTAGATGACCATCGGGAAGAATGTGGCAAACCGGAGGGTGGACCGATTTTCGCGGACACAGTCAGACACCCGCTCGACTTGAACGCTTGCTATCAGAAAAGCGCGACGTCGGATGCGACTCGCGAGGCAAATCTCAAACGCATTCTGATCGGACCTGTGCAACATTGAACAGTCTATCTCCCGTAGATTGATGGATCATCGATGGGGTGACCGCCAAAAGACTTATTCGCAAAAACATACAGGTGTTCCGGTCACCCTGAATTGTATTGTCTTCAATGATGATTTGCTGAGTCATACCCAATCGCTAATCTAAATATTGATATTAAGGACTGCTCATAGATATCCGAAGGGCCGCTCCCGCAAAGATAGAAGCCGCATTGATATTTATATGAATCTGAGCGAGCCCACTCAATCCCTGGTGTCAGTATTGATCAGAGTCCTCAATGAAGAGCACGCTCTTCTCCGGCTCTTTGAATGCCTACGCATCCAGAAGCTCGATCGACCTTTTGAAGTAGTGGTGATCGACAACGAATCGGACGATGGATCGGCAAGAGTGGCCAGGACGATGGGCGCAAGAGTCTTCACGTTACCGCGATCACTTTTTGGTTATGGAAGAGCAATCAATGTTGGGGTCAAGCTCTGCCGCGGAGACTTGATCGTCGTTCTTTCGGCACACTCATGGCCGCAAGGCGATGATTGGTTGAGCCGCATGGTCAATTGTGTCGAGAGCCGCGGTGTGGCAGCCGCTTACTGCAGGCAACTCGCCGACGGCAGGGTATGCCAGCAAGAAAAAACGCGATTCAAAGCATTTGCGGCGCGCAATTACATACTGGATACAGAAAGCCTTGTGCAACGATGCAAGTGCGGGGAAGACGTATATGAGATCTGTTGTTTTTCCAATTCGGCCGCTATTGTTCGGCGCGAGGCTGTCCTCCGTTTTCCGTTGCGCGACCTGCCGCTCGCGGAAGACAGGGCGTTCGTCCTGGATTGCGTGATGGCAGGGCACTCCATCGCGTATCTCAGCACTGCTTCCGTTATTTACCAGCAACCTGCCATCTTCAAGAATTTCTACCGGATTGGATGGGCCGGTAATATTTCCAGGCACCTAATTCGTGAGCTCGGAAGTGAGGCCATCGGCACTGACCCATGTGAGTCACACCGGGTCTTGGAGGTTGCGAGACTACTATGTAAACCGCTGAGAATTATTGGCCGGATCATCGAGGTGCTGCTACGCGATAGAGCGCAACTCGGGCGAGCGACCCGCTACGCAGCTCTCTCATGCGCAGCGTCGTTGGGTTCCGTCATGGGCGAACTGACCTGGCATAGGTATCGAAAGACGACCTGCTGCGACTCGTCAGTCCTTTTGATTGCGGAAAAAAGCATAACGATCGTGGCGTCGGAGAATGTTACAGTTTGACCTGAAGGCTTTTGACTCAGAGTCACCATCTATATAAGGATATAATTTGTCGTGTTTCGTCTTTTTTAGTTCCTGCTCACACCCCTGGGGTGGAAGCGAAGAACTGTGGGCAGGCGCGGCTGCGCTTTTGGCGGAGGGTGGGCATTCTATAACTATCTTCAAAACCTGTGTTGACTCGAAACACCCGCGGATTCGCCGGCTGCTCGAGGTGGGTTGTGATGTTCGCGACTTGCATCAGCTTTGCCTGCCCTACTGGATTCGTCTGCCCAAGTCGCTGGCCCAGTTAACAGGAAGAGGTCCCGCGCAGAGAGCGATCCGGCCCCTGGTGCGAACTCATCTTACAAACCTTAATCCCGATTTAGTGGTGGTTTCCCAAGGCGCAAACTTCGACGGACTCGCTTACAGCGATCTTTGTCGCATTTCCGGTCGTCCATACGTCATCATTTCACAGAAAGCGGTCGATTATCTTTGGCCATCGGACAAGGACCGCATCGTGATGCGCTCCGCTTTTCAGACCGCCCGCTGCTGTTATTTTGTCTCCCAACACAATCTCCATCTCACGGAACGTCAGATCGGTGAGACGCTCATGAATGCGGAAATAGTGTGCAATCCCTTTCTGGTGTCGGGAAGCCCGCTGCCATGGCCTGGCACCCAGGACCACTCGCTCAAGCTGGCTTGCGTCGCACGCCTGGAGACAGGCGAGAAGGGGCAGGATATTCTTTTGCAGGTGTTGGCGCGACAGCTGTGGAGAAATCGCAATTTGTCCGTTTCGTTTTTCGGCGCAGGCTGCAACGGCAAAACGTTGAGCGAACTTGCCCAGCATTTAGATCTCAGAAATGTCGCTTTTCCAGGGTTTGTGAGCGACGTTGAATCCATCTGGAAAACGCATCACGCGCTGATCCTGCCCTCACGGACCGAAGGTCTACCGCTGGCGCTTATCGAAGCGATGATGTGCGGGCGTTTTGCAATTGTCACAAATGAGGGCGGAACGCCCGAAGTCGTGGAAGACGGTCGCACGGGATTCATCGCGAACGCTGCGAAGGTGGACGCGCTTGACTCTGCAATGGAACGAGCATGGGCCGTGCGAAAGGAATGGGAGTCCATTGGTAAAGCTGCTGGAAGGGCAGTGAGAGCCATGGTGCCGCTCGACCCGGTTGCCTCGTTCACTGCTAAGCTGTTGGGACTTGTGGATTCACTGGCCCGCAAGCGCGCAAATCCGTATGCCTACACAAACAAACAAACGCAATGACCTGGAGCAGGCGATCGAGCAGGGCATCGATTTCCTCCATGCCATGCAGTTGCCTTCCGGAGCATTTAGGCTGTCTCGCTCACCACATCCTCTCTTGGAAGAAAATTGTGAACCGGATTACTCGCCTTTTCCGGCCGCCCTCATCTCTCACTGTCTCACCTTTACCAAAACGAAAAAGGTCGAAGAAATCGTCAGCAAAGCAATCCAGTTCCTTCTAAGTGAAATGCAAGACGGCGGCGTATGGCGTTATACGTGTAGCCCCAACCCGGATTATCTTCCTCCTGATGTTGACGACACAGCCTGCATTTCCTTCCTGTTGAAGCAGCACGGCATTTCTTTACCGGACAATACGGGCGTGATACTTGCCAACCGCGCTTCCCGAGGGCTTTTTTACACGTGGGTCCTTCCCCGCCTCGCGTGGACAACAGACACATCTTTTTGGCGCGTCGCGTTACGCCAGATTCTGAAGCTGCGGCAGCTTTGCTGGTTCTTCCGAGTTACTGAATGCAAGCCAAATGATCTCGACCCGGTGGTTAACGCCAACGTTCTCTATTACCTGGGGGAAAGGCCGGAGACGCGCCCGATCATCCGAATCCTTATTCAGATCATTGAACACCAAGACGAAGAAACATGTGATAAGTACTATGGCAGCCGCTTCACTTTTTACTATTTTCTTTCACGAAACCATGCCGCAGGTATTCGCGCATTTGAATCGATGCGAGACACAATCGTTACCAGAATCAAATCGTATGCGCATCGGGACGGAGTGATCGGCAGCCATATTCTGCATACGGCGCTTGCCGCCTGTGCATTGATGGATTGGAGCGATCATTCCACAGTTCTCGACGACGCGATTCAGGCAATTCTTCATGCCATGCAGCCGGATGGCGGATGGGGGAAATTCCCGATCTACTTTAGCGGCCGATCGAAGAAGATGGTATGGGGCTCAGAAGAAATCACAACTGGATTTTGCCTGGAAGCCCTCTCCCGATACCGAACACTGCAGGGCCGATCCAGGTAAGATTCAAGGGTGGAACGCCGCGGTTTTTGGTCCCGCGCCCGACTTGCCGATCCGCAACATCGCCACAAGCTCGCGCACAAGATGAAGACCCTGGCGGCAAAACAGAACAACGTGAAATAACAGCAACCATAGAGCTGAACGTTGCTGCCGCGACGCCGTTAGAAGATATGCCAGTGGATAGAGAACGATATAGTACTCGGCCATGGCCATGCGAGACTCTCGCCCCGGCTTAATAACGGTAAGATGTATTCCGAGAAGCCACCAGCGAACCAAAGCGAAGAGCCCATATAAGACCAGGAAGAACAAGGCCAAAGCATCGCGCGTGAGCCAAAGCATTAGCGAAAACGCTGCGAACTCCAGCAAGAAAGCGAGCAGCCCCACGCGCGCAGCCGCCTTCGCCCCATGGAGGCATGCG
Source organism: Candidatus Sulfotelmatobacter sp. (assembly GCA_017883385.1). GTDB lineage: Bacteria > Acidobacteriota > Terriglobia > Terriglobales > Acidobacteriaceae > Sulfotelmatobacter. The sequence continues at coordinate 2,758 of JADGNQ010000192.1, read as the reverse complement.
AAAGTGCGCAATCCGATCTTTCGGTCATTAACGGCATCTTCCAGTTGGTGCCATAGTATGCCTCTTACGCCTGCCGCAAACGACCATAGTGCGATGAGAATTGTCCATTGGCCGGGCTCTTCGATCCGGTTCCAGTGATACACCAGAACCACGGCGAAAAGCGTTGGAAAAAGATGTGCGCCGGATGCATCTGCCAACACACCCCAGATCCCACGGACCTTGAGACGGAAAGGAGGTGCCGAATAGAGTGCAAAGGCCAGCCACGAGAGAAGATATGTATAAAAGAGCAACGTATCCTTACGCCAAACAATCAGAAAAGCGCCGCCAGCGGCCATGCAGCCAGCAAGAAGTAACGCTGGATAGACGCGGGCCCCTCCAGGCCATCGGACAGGTTTTCCGCTCGCTTGATCGTCTTTGGCGTCGGTCAGATCGTTAAGAACGCTTACATAACTCGCGCAGACAATAAGCGCAGGCAGTGCAAGGGCCACCACCGGCCAGAGAGATGGAAAAGGTATTCGTGAAAGCGCCGCAGTCGCGTAGATCGTTGCCAGAATGGGCGGGAGTTTGTACTCCCACCAGCAGTCTACGCGAAATCGTCCAAGAATCGACACGCTATAAGTATATAGAGGAGAGTTTAGAAGCAAGTCGGAAGCGGTGTTGAAACCGTTCAGAGCATCTCGCTGTTGGTCTCTGAGGATTGCCACAGCTACAAAATCGCCTACGTCGAAAATACACCTTGGCAGAAAGTAATTGTTGATGAAGTGCCGACCAGCGATCCGGGAACAACGTCGGTAACTGTTGTAACCACCATAGCGCTCAAATGTCGACTTCTTTCGATTCACTTCACATCTGACGCGTTTGAAACTGGTCGGAAGATGAGTGTAATGGGGACGTTACGCCAACAATGACTCACCTAATATTGAAAAGGGGCGCAGCGTGTCGATCTGGTACTCGTTCCATCCTGCGAAAATCTATCGGCGATCTGGGACGCTGGCGCTTCCGCGAGAGGCACAGGTGACGACAATCACAGCACATACGCCCACGGCGTGCTAGGTTTGCGGTGCGACAGCGAGGGAGTCTTAACCCGAAAGATCTTAAAGCCTTCGCTTTGAATGCTGGAGGGGATGCGTGTTGGAGACTCCGAAACCTTCTAATGATGGTGCATGGATAGCCAAACCTACGCTATCGGAGAATGGGAAGAAGACGGCGAAAATTGCAGGCGTCATCACCTTCTGTGTCGTGTCAGTCTTGTGGTTGGCCAAAGTGTTTTCGATCAATGCGAGGAATGTCATTGCCTCGCTGGAGATTAGCGGATTCATACTACTTCCTTTAGTGCTGCTTTATGCGCGCAGCCACTGGCCTCGAAGACTTTGGATTCCTTCCACAGTTGTTTTGCCTCTGCTTTGGTTTAGCACATATGGGGCCCTACATGAATTGAGTCATTTGGCAGGCGTGATCTTGATAAGGGACAAGATTGTAGAACATCATGTGATTCCGCGCTTTTGGGAAGGTGAATTCACGGTTGGTTGGGTGCAATCTCAGACTCTCCGGGCCCCGAGTTGGCGGGATGTATTACCAGGGTACGGCCCATACATAAGGGACATTTTCTTCCTGTCGATCGGGCTGATAACCCTGAAGGCCAAAAGGATCAGGAATCCCTTTCTGGTTGGGTTGGTATTCGTCCTATGCTGCTTGAGCTCGCTTTTTGACATCGTTGACAACTACTTCAATGGCTATCTCGTGGGCCGGATGCCAGGGAATGATTTTATGGGGAGCGCAATGAGAATTGGGGCGACCTGGACAAATGTAATCGGAGTCGTGTTGGCGGGCTTTGCAGTTTATGTGGTCTGGCAGGTGATGGTGTTCTACAAAGGTTTCCCAGAAATGCCGGTCCAGCCGTAACCTCCGCAACCTGCAAACTCGTCCCATCGTTGTCATCCGTGCCGGTTATCGATTCCACTCAGAGCCGGACGCTCGCGCCGTTCCGGACGGCGACCCGGAAGCAACTGTTGTGAACAGGCCATTGCACTAAGAACCTCTAGACGATCTCGGTCACAACGCCGTAAATTGCTTTCCGCGTTATCCAGCCGTTGATTCCGCCCCGATTGTTGCCAATCTGGTACTGCTGCCCACGAATTGCCTTTATGAGGTGAAGGTATTGCGCTCTTCCGACCTTGCATAGCACGATTGTGCCGACCTTCAATTCATGTTCGCCAGTCGGCTGCACGGTTACCAACTGACCAGAGTCAATCTTTCCTGCCATGCTGTTGCCGCGTGGCCGAAACTGTACTGTCTTATCTCGCTGTAGTTCTTCGATATATCGCGTCGCCCAGCCCACAGAAGTCTCCGTTCCTGTCTCAGTTCTTTGCTTATCGTCTCCGAACTGTCCCACATCGCGGATTGTTGGCGTAACCAGGCGATTTCATTGAGGGGGACAGCAGGCCCAAATCGTCCGGGAAGGCCCCGACCATCGATCCACGCATTGAGCACAAATGGCAATTCGTCCTGATTGCACAAGTGTTCTAGGACCTGTCCATCCTGGCTGAGTGGGGAAACATTGAATCCATCTTCCACGTCTTCGTAGTAGATGACCTGATCGCCGTTTCGTGCGACCACAACAACGCTCTCCATCTTTCCGTACCGCATGATTGGCGCGAGGAAAGGTCTAACGAGGTACCTGTTGAATGCCGCCAATTGCTCTGAATCGCAGGCCTTCAGGTCCCCTTGCAACAATCTCGTTGACCTCGTCCACGGTTGC
>JADGNQ010000191.1 GCA_017883385.1 Candidatus Sulfotelmatobacter sp. | reverse complement strand
CCGGAAGAGCCTGAGGGATTGCTGTCTTTGGATCCGCAGTTGGTCTGCTATTCGTGGATAACTGGAATTGCGGACGTCGCCCAGGTTGTGTTCGTCCGCAAAAGCCTCGTCGAGATTCAGTACCTGCGGACTACCATCACCGACGAGCAGCGCGAAGAATTCGGCCGCTTAGTGGAGGGCACAATCCGCCGAATCGAGTCGGCGGACTTCCTGCCGCACAGCGGCATCCGCTTTCCGCAGAATCCCTGCAGCAGCTGTCCATATGTGGGACTTTGCCTCGGAAAGCAGGAAATTGCCGACGCCGCGGTCGTGCGGCGTCCAGGAGCAGAAGACCTTGGTTGGCTTGACGAGCTTAATTACTAGGAATCCGCCCATGCCGCCGAAGCTTAATCGCAGCCGCGCGCTATTCGTCCTGAGCAAAATCGACGAGATTCTGGCGTGGGAGAAGCGGAAGGAGATGGAGCGCGACACCAAATTTGTCGAACTGGGGCGCTATCTATGCGAGGTGCGGGCGGGGCAGTACTGGCGGTTGGAGAAGCTGAAGTCCTTCGACGAGCTGCTAGAGAGGCGGTTCCCAGGTTCGCGGCGGAAGGCGTACTACTTGATGTCGATCCACGAACACCTGCCGCCGCAGGCAAGAAAGCAGCTGAAGGAAGTGGGCTGGACGAAGGGGATCGAGTTGGCAAAACTAGCGAGGCGGGACGGGCAGAACTTCGATTGTGCAACTTGGTTGCACAAAGCCCGTCAGATGCCGAAAGAGGACTTTAAGCAGGAGGTCGAACGGGAACTGACCGGGCGGGAAACCGAACCGTGGGAGATCATCTATTTCAAACTGTACCAGAGCCAGATGCCGATCATTGAGCGGGCGATCGAAACGGCAGCGCTGATGCTGGGAAGCGACCGATCCCGCGGCTACTGTCTGGAAATGATCTGTGCGGACTTTCTGGCCGGAGCCAACCTGGACAACGGGGATCCAGAGACATTGCTGTTCTCGATGACGAGACTCTTCAAATTCCTGCCCGGGGAGCAGAAGCAGGCATTTCTCGGAGGCCTGAGTGGGAAGGCGTCATGAGCTCGATCGGCCAAACCCAGGCTCATCGCGGCTGGATCCGGTGTCGTACGAGAGTCTGCGGCAGCAGGTGCTACGTCGGGATGGCTGGCGGTGTCAATCCTGTGGCACGATGGTGAACCTGGAAGTCCACCATAAGGAATTTCGCAGCCACTCGGGAATCGATTCAGAAGAGAATCTGATTACCCTCTGTGTTGCATGTCATACTGCCATACACCTTAGAAACAGCTAGGCGGCCAGCCTTCTCTAATGAGAATGCGGTGCCAGGAACGGTTCTCCTCCGCCTAATCGCGATGCTTCTAGAACTATGCGGCCGTCACCCGGGGCTTCTCGTCCTCGTCGGTTTCAATCTTGCAATCCGCGGAATAGGAATACTCCGGCACAATCTGCTTCATGACGCGGCGGACGCTCTCAGACCCATTCAGGAACAGAGTAGCCTCGAGTTCTTCCAGCCTGTTTGCGAGCGCGGTCCAGTCTTGCAGCGGCCCGCGCGCCTTCTTGATCTTGGGAAACGAGGTCTTGCAGACCTCTTCATTCTCGTAGAAGAGCTCTTCAGTGAGTCTCTCACCTTGCCGCAAACCAGTGAACTGAATCGTGACCTGCTTCTCGTCCTTACCTGAAAGTCGGATAAGGGTTCGCACTAAATCCATGATCGGGAGCGGTTGTCCCATTTCCAACACAAGCGTGTCGCCATGTTCGCCGATGACAGACGCCTGCAGGACGAGCGAAACCGCTTCGCGGATGGTCATAAAGAAGCGCTTCATATCTGGGTGGGTGACAGTGAGAGGTTCATTCCTCCGAAGTTGCTCCTGAAGCACCGGAACAACACTACCATTCGATCCCAGAACATTGCCAAAGCGTACCGATAAACATCGCATGCCATTCTGAGGCAGGTGACCGATGATGAGTTCGCCGATACGCTTGGTCGCACCCATCACGCTGCAGGGGTTCACGGCCTTATCGGAGGAGATGAGGATGAAGGTCTTACATTCACTCTCGCGCGCGACCTCAAGAAGGCTCATCAGCCCGAATACGTTGTTTTGCACAGCCCCCGCTACGTGTGTCTCCATCAGTGGCACATGTTTGTAGGCGGCGGCATGGAATATCGCGTCGGGGCTACTCTCCTGGAAGATGCGCTCCATCTCTTTGCGGTCTCCCGTGTCGGCTACCTGACATCGCAAAGTTGCAGTGCGCCGGCGTGGCGATAGTTCCCGGTCCAGATGGAACATTCCGGTTTCGTTCTGGTCAACGCACACCAGGACTCGAGGTTCATGTTCGAGAATCTGGCGGCAGACCTCCGAGCCGATGGAACCGACGGCCCCGGTCACCATCACCGACCGCCCATGAATGGCACTTCTAAGCGATTGCAGGTCGATCTCTACAGGATCCCGTCCCAGCAGATCTTCCACGTCCACGTCGCGGAAATCGCTGATGCTCACCCTCTGTGTGATTACGTCCCGCAAAGCAGGTACGGTGCGGAACTTCACGGCCGTGCGCTCGCAAACTTCAACGAACCGCTGCATCTGCCGGGAGGAAGCCGAGGGAACAGCAATCAGTATCTCGTCGACCGGGTAGGAGCTTACCAACTCAGGGATCTGATCGACGGTCCCCAGGACCGGGATGCCTTCGATCTTCAGTCCCACCTTCGAGCGATCGTCGTCAACGTATCCGATCGGTGCGTACTCGCTTCCGGGACGATTGATCTCGCGAACCACAGTTTGCGCGCCGGCACCTGCCCCGATAAGGAGTACCTTTCTCGAGGCCCCCAGATCCTGACGGACAGACTCCGCCAACACACGCGAGAAAATACGGACACCAATCAGAATTCCGGCAGTCAAAACGAGTTCGAGTCCATAGACCGCTCGGGGAAAGCTGGCGGCACCCAGAAAATATCGCATTACTACGATAAACACCGCGGAACCGGAAACTACAGCCTTCACGACATCCAACGTGTCGCTCAGACCCGTGTATCGCCACCAGCCGTGCAGCAGACCGAAACCGACAATTGCGCTCATTCGAATCAGAATGAGCAGGCAGGCCGCAGAGAGCAGCAGTCCGCGGTTGGGCAACGTGAAATCAAACCTCAAGAACCAGGCCAGAATCAGCGAGACAAATATCAGGACGGCTTGGAACGCGCCCACAAACCACGAATTCTTGCTGAGAAGAGCTTTTGCCAGATTAATGATTTTCATTTGACTTCATTCTTAAATAAGGGATTCGAAACGGGATAAACCAGCGCGAAGTGCGAGCTGGAGTACTTTTATTCGTCGGACTTCGAAATTAACCTCGATGATTCGCAAATGTTACTGCGCGAGAGTAATCCGCTTTGGGATGAAAATACTGCTCGTCGTACGCAACACCAGGAGCAAATCGTAAGAGAAGGAGATGCGGTCCAAGTACCCTAGATTCATGCTGAGTTTGTCAGGCAAGATAACATCTCTGTAGTAGCGGTCAGGATCACGCTGGGCGCCGAGCACGTCTTCCTCTTTCCGATAAAAGATCGACGCGGGATCCGTAATACCTGGACGAACCGTTAATACCCTGCGCTGCGAAGGAGAATAGGACTCGACGTAGCGGGGAACTTCTGGGCGGGGCCCGACGAGGCTCATTTCGCCGTTGAGCACATTCCACAGTTGGGGAAGTTCGTCGAGTTTGAAGCGCCGAAGCAGTCGGCCCAATGCAGTGATGCGATGGTCTCCTGCGGATGTGATCGCCGGGCCCCTCTTGTCAGCGTCTTCGAACATAGAGCGGAACTTGACGATCCGAAAGATCTTTCCACCCTTGCCGACTCGCTCTTGCCGGTAGAAGACTGGACCTCGTGAAGTGAGTTTGACCAGTATTGTCAAGACGAGCATCAGCGGAGCGAGCACTACCAGTCCAATCGTCGTTGCCACAGAATCAAACATGCGCTTGCCGCACTTCGTGTAGAAAGTGCGTTCCCCTGGCCGAGTCATTGGGCAGGAAACACCACGATCAGAGAAGGTGGGGCCAGTCGTCATCGGGACCAGCTTGACACCACGTCAGAGACAGCCCAGATCACCTGCTCGATCTCTTCATCGCGCATGGGGGAGTAGATCGGCAAAGACAGACTTCGCTGATATTCCCGCTCTGCCACAGGCAGGTCGCCGGGCTTGTACTGGTAGTTGCGCTGATACACCGGTTGCAGATGCAGTGGAATGAAATGAACGCTCGCGCTCACTCCGCGGTCCGCCAACTCGCGAATAAACTTGCTACGGTCAATGCGCAACTGCTCAAGGTGCAAGCGCAGAACGTAAAGATGCCACGACGTCGAGCGGTCCGACAACGTCACGGGTACTTCCAGCGTCTCGAGGGACTGGAACGCGCTGGTGTAACGCTTCGCAATTCGTTCCCGGGCCAGGTTCATCTCGTCACACTTGGCGAGTTGCACCAGGCCCAGAGCCGCCTGCAAGTCGTTGAGATTGTATTTGAACCCGGCCTCCAGCACCTCATAGAACCAGGAACCCTCAGCGCTGTAGCGCTTCCATGCATCTCGTCCGATGCCGTGCAGTCGCATGACCTGCAGTCGCCGCGCGTATTCCTCATTCTCCGTAGTGATCATCCCACCCTCACCTGTGGTTAGGGTCTTGGTGGCATAGAAGCTGAACGCCGTAAGTTCACTGATCGTCCCAATGCGTTTCCCCTGGTACTCCGACGGGAGCGCATGAGCAGCGTCCTCGATGACATGCAGCTTACGCTGTGCGGCGATCTCGAGGATTTCTTTCATGTCACAGGGCATTCCGGCAAAATGGACGGGGATAATCGCCTTGGTGTGGCCGGTCATCTTGCGCTCCATATCGAGCGGGTCGATATTGAGCGTACGCGGATCTATGTCGACCAACACGGGCCTGGCCCCGAGGTACGTCACTACCTCTGCCGTCGCTGTGAAGGTGGTCGTGGGTACCAGCACCTCGTCGCCCCGGCCGACTCCAACCGCTTCCAAGGCTAAGTGAAGCGCGGCCGTGCACGAAGAAACAGCCACAGCATGGGATGCACCGATGTACTCGGCGAATCGGCGTTCAAACTCGAACGTCTTCGCTCCCATCGTGAGCCATCCGGAACGGATGACCTCCGAGACCGCGTTAACTTCTTCCTCGCCCAGGTCGGCACGATGAAAGGGAATCTGAAGATTAAGAGTTTTTGTCGTCATGACTGCGAACTTTCAGAAAACTGCCGGGGTACTGGAATGTAGTGATGATCCTATCCCGCATTGACAGACTGTCCAGCTCGAATTGGAATGGCCGGCGGACTCACGAAGAGGTACCGCAATCCAACAATCGTCCCCAACCCGTAGACGATGTGGAATGCCAGACACACTAACGGCAGAGCGCACCTCACCGATAGTCCCCAATTTCGGCTTACCCGAAACGCGAAGTAAATGCCAGCCGAAAGATAGACAGCAAGAAGCACACCCAGACCAACCAGGCACAAGGGACTCCAGAACGCGCCAGTCAGAAGCGCCGTGAGCCCCAGGACAAACGCCGCCGGCACGAAATGCCGCGCGCCCATGGCAGAAGAATTCTGCCGTACGCTGAAGACGTGCCACTGGCTCGTCTTGTACGTCTGCTTGAGAAGCGCGGCGATATTCCCAACCGGGTGATATTCCGTCGTAAGAGCAGGCGTCTGATAGATCTTGCCGCCTGCACTGCGAATTCTCGCATTCAATTCGTTGTCCTGATTCCTAACTAGCTTCTCGTCGAACATCCCCACGCGGTCGAAAAGTTCGCGCCGGAACGCACCGAACGGGACCGTCTCCACGAAGCCCTCGAAGTTACCGGTCCGAAAGCGAGAGTCCCCCACGCCGAAAGGATTGGTCAGGATGGCCGCCACCATTTTCGATCCGAAACTGTCATCGGAGGGCACCGTCCGCCACGGGCCTCCGACATTGTCTGCCCCAGTCTCCTGCAAGTACTTCACGCAGTTCTCAAGATAATCGCTGGGATAAAAGTTATGTCCGTCGGCGCGAACAATGAACTCGCCAGAGGCGTGGCGAATGCCGACATTCATCGCCGCCGGTGCGATGGCGGCAGGATTATCGAGACAGCGAACGTTCCCGTGCTTCCGTCCGAATTCTTCTACGATTTGCCGCGATCGGTCCGACGACCGCCCGTCGACCACGAGGATTTCGTACGCCTCCGAAGCATACGTCTGTTCGAGCAGCGACTGCAGGCAGGCAGCGACATAGCGTTCCTCGTTGCGTATTGGCACTACTACCGAGACCATGATTCGTCCCGGACGAGGAACTGGATTGGTCGTCATACTCTCTTGATGATGCCCATGTAATGCGTATTCAGCAGGCCGACAGCGGTGAGTGTGGCGTACAGGGAATGACTGATCCGCGCGACGCGTCGGCCAATCGGCGGAGCCAGCGTCACCCTCTCGAGGTGAATCTCGCACTTTGGGAAGAGCCTCGCGATTTCCTTTCGCGGCACGCCGCGAACTTCCCGATTGGCGGGGTTGCCGACGTGAAAGTCGTACCAGAGGATCAGGCCCGCCGGACTCAGAAGGCGCAGCATTTCGCTAGCGATCTGCTGCTTCATCTGGGGATCCAGGATGGAGGTAAACACGGTGGACTGCAGAATCAGGTCAAACGCTCCGTCCATTCTTCCGATTTCGGTCGCGCTCTGGCACAGCAGCGTCGTCGCAGAGGGACAAAGCGTTCTCGCCTGCGCGATTCGTTCGGGCAGCAGATCGACCCCGCAGATATTCTTTGGCTGCGCGCCCCAGCGCAGAAATTCTCGAATCCAGAATCCCGTCCCACAGCCGACATCAAGGATCCTTGCTTCTTCCAGCGGAATGGAGGAGCCGAACCGCGCCAGCAGTCGAAGGAGCTTTCTCTCTCTCTCTTGCACGGCCAGCATCTGCGCCGGCTCGAACAAGGAGTAGGGGGAACCGTTCGTCCGCTTGGCGTAGGCGAGCCGAATCCGATCAAGCTCGCCAGCCATGCCGTCTGCCGGCGACTGTCTGTTCACGGGGCTTTCAGATAAGTCAGATGCGGGCATTTCTGCTAACGCGCTCTTCTCTTGAGCTGGAATGTTGGTATGGACATCAGATCGGGGCGGTTACTTCCATGGAAAGTACGTGTCGGCGCAGTAGGCGGCGGAGGATGCCACCGCCCGCGCCAGCTTGCGGGACTTCACCAGCTTGGTGGACTTATGTTCTTGATGTACGACTTCGAGTGACGGTTCGTACACTACATCTAACCCGAGCTTCCTGAGTCCTTCGGCAAGATAGACCTCCTCGCCGAACAGGAAACAGGGAAAGTCGAGATTACCTCCGGCACGAAAATACTCACTGGAGAAAATCAGGAAAGAACCGTGCGGAGCATAGATGGTCCCGGCCGAATTCTCTGGCAAGCTGGCAGAAGCTCCGGGCCGCGCGCGGATAGCGTTTCGGACCTTGTGAAACGCGGCAGAGGCCAACTCATAGGCATTCAGCGCAAGCCAGCTCCGGAACATCCACTTGTAGGCATGCATTCGCGCTGCCGATGGACGCTTTCGCATGAATGGATTCTGATCTCTTCCCGTCAACGCCGACCGGATGCTCGGGGCCACAATGCCTAGGCGTGGTCTGGCACGCAGGGCAGCGAGTTTGTCGAGAAACTGCGCATCCGCGATCAGCAGATCGACGTTCGATACGATGACCCAATCGGGCAGTGTGTGCTCTCGCAGATACAGGGACAGCCCTCTTCGCGCGCCTCCGAAATACCCGAGATTCTCCTCCGCTCGAACCAACGTAAA
>JADGNQ010000057.1 GCA_017883385.1 Candidatus Sulfotelmatobacter sp. | reverse complement strand
CGTGATCGCCGCCGTCAACGTCGTCTTGCCATGGTCAATGTGACCAATCGTCCCTACGTTGCAGTGCGGCTTATTCCGATCAAATTTCTCTTTCGCCATTTCCGTTCTTCCTCGGGGGCAAAAGCCCCGGATTTTCTATCCGGATAACGGCACGGCTGAAGCCGTGCCCTGATACAAACCTCAACCAGTAGACTGATACAGCGATTCAGTAATACTGATACAGCTTCTTGCTTCAGTAATACTGGTACAGCTTCTTGAACTTGTGCCGCAGCGCGACGTCGACCCCTTCGAGCTTCGAAAGGTAAAACTCGCGCATCTGCGCCTGGTCCGACACAGGCAGCGACTCATACAACTGCCGGGCATTAAATCCGGCTTCGCCGACAACGCCTTCCAGCAGACACTCGGTCAGCACCGCATCGAAAGCCCGAATGCGAATCCCTTTGCGGTCCACCTGCTTCAGGAATCGCTCGGTCTTCTCGGGCAAGAACGCCTGTTCCACGGCGGCCTGCAGCCTGGCAAACTCTTGCGCCTTCTCGACCTTGATGGCAGCCTGCCGGAAACTCACTGTCATCCTCTGAATGCGTTCACGTCTTACAAAAGTCAAACTTCTGGAGCGGGAGACGGGAATCGAACCCGCGACCAACAGCTTGGAAGGCTGTGACTCTACCACTGAGTTACTCCCGCTTAAAACCAGCTCTCAGCTATCAGCCGTCAGCTAGACCTCAGCGGCTAAAGCCGCTTTCCAATTCCGACTCCAAACGGCACGGCTGAAGCCATGCCCTTCCCGCAGCGTCTACCCGAGATCCTTCGCAAAGAACGCTCAGGATTTCGGCTGCGGGCTCGCCCCCTTCGACTGCGCTCAGGGTCACGCCCGCAAGGCGCCTCAACTCTGGAGCCGATGACCAGGATTGAACTGGTGACCTCTCCCTTACCAAGGGAGTGCTCTACCAACTGAGCTACATCGGCCCGAAAAACAGCTGTCGGCAATCAGCTTTCAGCTCTCAGCGAAACCTAGTCCGCGTCGCTTCCTTTGTCCGCGTGCAGCACGTCCTTGCGGCGCAGCACCGACTTCACCGCGAACAGCGCCAGGATCAGCAACGTTCCCGCCCGCAACTTCGGGTCGGTAATCGTGGTCCACGTCAGCGCTCCCAGCACGACGTAGCAGACCAGCGCGATGGACAAACGATTCACAGATCAGCGATTCACAAAAATCAGCGACTCACAGAATCATGGTGCACAGGGAAGGATTCGAACCTTCGTACCTCGCTAGGAGGGACAGATTTACAGTCTGTTGGCTTTAACCACTCACCCACCTGTGCAAAAATTCCCGGGCGATGCGGCCGTTACGCTCCGTCCAGCAGACCACCATACGGGGCCGCCGGATAGCGCTCACGGGAACCCCGCAGACCACGTATTACTTACATTCGCAACACAGGGAAACCAAGGCTCGCGCAAGAAGACACCGCGAAGATCACTGACTACTGATCACTGCACACCGGAAAGTTCCGAATGGAGTGCGTTGGAAAAACCTGTTGCGCCGCTAACTGAGTCCGCCGCCTGCCGGAAAGTACATTTACTGGAGCTGGCGAAGGGATTTGAACCCCCGACCCTCTGATTACAAATCAGATGCTCTACCAACTGAGCTACGCCAGCAAATTCGGGGGAAAGACGCGCCTTCGCGCAAACCAATCCCTCTGATCCCTGCCAGATGTCCGGGACAATTAGTTAAGTTATCACAAGGGGAAGTTAGGGCGCAATAGAGGGTGGCGGAAGCTTGACCCGGTGTGAGCCTAACGCCCTGCGCCTCCACCCGAGATCCGACACGCTAATCCCTTTCACTCCTCTCGCAAGGCCACCATGGGATCGACGCGCGCGGCCCGCCGCGCTGGAATGATGCAAGCCGCGAGCGCAACCGCTGTCAGTACCACGGCGACCACACTGAACGTTGCGGGATCGTGGACCGGCACGCCGAAAACAAGACTCGACACCGCGCGACCAAGGGCGAGCCCACCGGCGAGGCCTATGCCGACGCCGATGAGCACCACCTTCATCCCTTGACTGACAATGAGTTGCAGCACGCTGCGGGGCGTCGCACCCAAGGCCATGCGTAGACCGATCTCGCGCGTGCGCTGGTTCACGGAGTAGGCCAGGACACCGTAGATCCCGATTGCAGCAATCAGCAGCGCGACGCCCGCGAAAGCCGTCAGCAAGACCGTGTTGAGCCGCGGCTGGGCTGCGCTGTTCGACAGCCATTGTTCCATCGTGTTCACGTTGGCCAAGGCGAGGCCCGCATCCATGTCGTGGATTCGCTGGCGAATCGAGGGCAGCAGCGCTCCCGGTGGACCGGCGCTGCGCACTACGACGTCCATGAGCGGCCACGAACCCCGTTGCGGAATCGAGTAGTAAAGCGTCGGGGTTTGCTGGTTCAGAGCCTGATCGCGCACGTCACCCACAACTCCGACGATTGTGTAGGCGAGTTCCGGCTTGGCGCTGGGGCGCAGGGCTTTTCCGATCGGGTCGGCGTCGCCAAAGAACTTCTGGGCCGTGGATTGGCTGACAACCATCACCAACGGAGCGGTGCGGACGTCGGCGTCGGTGAAGGTGCGGCCATGCAGCAGCGGTATTCGCATCGTGTCGAAGTAGCCCGGACTGATACTTCGCCAATCGATCGGCACGGCTGTGCCCGGAGGCAACACGGACGGCTCAGTGGTGATCATGGGATGCCTGGCGTAATTTCCGGCGCCGAAAGGAATACCACTGCAAACCGCCACGGCGCGCGCCCCCGGAATCGATTGCAGGTTCGTGATGAGCGTGCGATAGAACTCCGGGCCTTTGTCGGCCAGGGGATATTGCGGGACCGGCGGAGCGAGTTGGAAAGTGATCAGTTTCTCGGAGTCGAATCCCAGTCGCACGCGCTGCAGGTTGGCGAGACTCTGTATGAGCAGCCCCGCACCAATCAGCAGAATCGCGGCGAGGGCAACTTCGCCCGCGGCGAGGCTGTCGCGTAACCAGCCGCGGATGCCGCCGGTCGAGCCGCGTCCGCCCTCTTTGAGCGTCTCGTTGGTCTTGACGGTTGCTATGAGCCACGCTGGCGCGAGGCCAAACAGCAGACCGGTGGCAATCGTCAGCGCGAAACCGAACCACAGTACGTTCGAGTCGACTGCGACATCGGGGAAAGGCAATGTCCCTTCCGGTAAGGATCGGGTCAGCACGCGCACGGCGCCGACCGCTCCCAGCAAGCCAGCGCCGCCACCGATGAGCGCAAGCGCGACACTCTCCACCAGAAGTTGACGAAGCAGTCGGCCGCGCGTGGCGCCCAGCGCGGTGCGCACGGCCATTTCCTTCTGCCGGGTCGCGGCGCGCGCCAGCAGCAGGTTCGCGATGTTGGCGCACGCGATCAGCAGTACGAACACCACGGCCACGAGCAGAACGAGCAATCCCGTTTTCAGATCTGGCGTCACAAAGGTGTCGAACAAGCTGAGGAGATGAATGCCCCAGTAGCGCACTTCCGGATATTGCTTGCCGACGCGGGCCGAGATCGTATCCATCTCCGCCTCCGCCTGCTGCGGCGTGACCCCGGGTCTGAGCCTGCCGAAAACGATGATCACATGGTTGAGGCGGAGCTCCTTGCCAGGATCGATCGTCAATGGTGTATAGACATCGCCACCGCCGATCAGTTTCAGGGACGCCGGCGCGATGCCGACAATCGTCGTGGGCACGCCATCCAGCGAAATCGTTCGACCCACGAGGGTCGCGTCCGAGGCAAAACGACGCTTCCACAAACCTTCTCCGACAATGGCAACGGCAGCGCCGCCGGGCTTTTCTTCGTCCGCCGTGAACTCTCGACCAGCGAGGAGTTTGGTGCCAAGCACATGCGTCAGGACCGGGCTGATGCGGTTTCCGGTGAGTTGCTCGGGCTCACTATTACCACTCAGCGTGAAGGTGGCGAAGCCCACTGCGGCGAGTTGCTCGAACGACCGCGTCTGCTCGCGCCAGGAAAGAAAATTCAGCACGGAAGCCGCGAACGTGGGCAGGTTGAGCTTGTCGTTTTTCTCTGCCACCTGCATGATCCGGTTGGGCTCGACGAACGGCAGCGAGCGGATCATGACCGCGTTCACGACCGTGAAGATGGTCGCATTGGCGGCAATGGCAATGGCCACGGTGAGAACCACTGTGGCCGTGAACAGCGGCGTCCGGCACATGATTCGAACGGCGTAGCGGATATCTCCCCAGATTGCGCTGAACATGGCTGTTTGGACGGATAGAAAGTCAAAATGATATCAATCCGTTCCGCAGGCGCCCAAACCCGAGATTTTCCGCTTCCCATAGAGCGTCGAGTGGTGTACGCTCTTTTGCCTAGATGTTCGAGGGGAGAACGATGGCCGATCGCACAAACTCTGAAATGGTGCAAGGCACACTCGACATGCTGATCCTGCGAACGCTGGTCACAGGTCCGGCGCATGGCCACACAATCGCGCATGTCATCGAGCATATGTCGGAGAACGTGCTGGAAGTCGAACAGGGGTCGCTGTATCCCGGGCTGCACCGGCTGGAGCATCGCGGCTGGGTGACTTCGTATTGGGGGACGAGCGAAAACAACCGCAAGGCGAAGTTTTACAAGCTGACGGCCGCGGGTAGGAAGCAGCTCACCACCGAGACCGACCGTTGGCGGCTGGTGGTCGCGGCGATCGGCCGCATTCTGGGAGAGACCCCTTAGAGAGACCGGTATCGAGCGCGAGCAATTCACCGGGAGAAGCGACTGTGAATCTCAAACGACTTTTCAGACGATCGGCGGAAGACGCTGACTTGTCGGCAGAACTCGAATCGCACTTGGCGCACGAGATTGACGACAACCTGGCGCGTGGGATGAGCCCGGAAGAGGCGCGGCGGCAGGCTTACATCAAGCTGGGCAATCCGCAGCGCATCCGCGACCAGGTGTGGGAAATGAATCGCATCGCGTGGCTGGAAGACACCTGGCGGGACTTCCGTTACGCCGCGCGTGTGTTGGCGAAAGCCCCAGGCTTCACGCTGGTGGCGCTGCTGGTCATGGCGCTCGGCATTGGAGCCAACACCGCGATCTACAGTTTTCTCGATTCGCTCCTGCTGCGCTCGCTGCCAGTTTCCGATCCAGCTTCGCTGGTCGTGTTGAACTGGCATGCCAAGCCCGCGCAGCAGGACTTCGTCATGCAGAGCATGAGCGGAGACGTCGAGGACGACCCCAAGTTGGGATCGGTCAGCGGCATATTTCCTTATCCGGCCTTCGAGATTCTCCAGAAGAGTGATGCCGTCTTTTCCGACGTATTCGCGTATTGCCACACGCGGGAAGTGCGCGCCGTGAGCGTGGCGGTAAATGGCCAAGCCGATACCGCTGCAGGCGAACTGGTTTCAGGAACTTATTTCCAGGGGCTCGGCGTTGCGCCGTTTGCGGGGCGGGTGGTTCTCCCCGACGACGACCGCGTGGGTGCAGCGAATGTGGTGGTGGTCAGCCATGCTTATGCGGAGAAGCGTTTCGGAGCAGCGGCAAGCGTCACCGGGCGATTGATTCTGATTAACAATCTGCCGTTCACGGTGATTGGAGTGACGCCGCCGGACTTTTTTGGAGTCGATCCATCGTCAGTACCGGACTTCTTTGTTCCGATGCATGCCAACCTCGTGCTCGGAGCGGGCGATGCGTTCGGTTTCCAGCCCGCCGACTATCTTGACCGGAACTATTACTGGGTCGAAACGATGGCGCGGCTTCGGCCAGGCGTAAGTCTGGAGCAGGCGCAGGCACAACTGGCGCCGCGGTTTCAACATTGGGTGGCGACCACTGCGCAAAACGACCAGCAGCGAGCAAATCTTCCCGTGCTTTATCTCAAGCAAGGCGCCGGTGGACTCGACACTTTGCGCCGGCAGTTCTCGAAACCGCTCTACGTCTTAATGACGCTCGTGGCGTTGATACTTGCGATTGCGTGTTCGAACGTCGCCAATCTGCTGCTGGTGCGCGCCGCTTCGCGGCGAAGAGAAATCGCGCTGCGCCTGACCGAGGGAGCGAGCCGCTGGCGGGTGGCTCGGCAACTCTTGACCGAGAGTGTTCTTCTCGCTGCGCTGGGCGGAGCCCTCGGTGTTCTGGTGGCGCTCGGGGGAATTCGCTTTCTCACGGTGCTGCTGGCGGGCGGCTCGAATCAAGATCTGTTGCGCGCCGAACTCAACTGGCATGTGCTGGCTGTCACCGCCGGGCTTGCATTGCTCACGGGCATGGCGTTCGGCCTGGTTCCGGCCTTGCAATCCACCAAGGTTGATCTCGTCGACGCCTTGAAGGAAACGCGGGGGAGCCAGCCGCGCCCGCGTCACGGTCGATTCAATTTTCTGCCTATCAGCGTCAACCAGGCTTTGGTGGTTGGCCAGATTGCGATTTCTCTGTTGATTCTGGTCGCGGCGGGACTGTTCGTGCGCACGCTGTCGAATCTGCAATCGGTGAATCTCGGATTCAATCGCGAGAACCTGCTGCTGTTTCAGTTGAACGCCACGCAGTCCGGGCATCGCAACCCGGAGATCGCCGATTTTTACGGTAGGGTGCGGCAGCGGCTGGCGGAGATTCCGGGTGTGCAAAGCGTCGGGCTCGCCCGGGGATCGCTGATCGGGGGCGAGGACCAGATGCCCATCAGCCGACCGGGCGCACCGCCCGACCGAGCCACCCGCTACCTAACCGTGGGGCCGCAATTCCTGACGACGATGCAGATTCCAATTCTCTCCGGTCGCGACGTCGAAGAAAGCGACCGCCCGGGGACACCGTCAGTTGCGGTCATCAACGAACGGTTCGCCAAAATCAACTTCCCCGGTGAGAATCCGCTGGGGAAACATCTCATCCTGGGCATTAACCCTGGTCGCGACATGGAAATCGTCGGCGTAGCCAGGAGCGCTCACTATGGCGACCTGAGGAGAGAGACTCCACCGGTGGTATATATCCCCTACAACCAAGGGTATCCCCTGCCGAATGAAATGACGTTTGCGCTGCGAATCAAGGGCGATCCTCTGGCCTTCGTCAATACGGTTCGGGAGATCGTTCATCAGGCGGACGCGGGCTTGCCGCTTTCCGAAGTGAGAACGCAGAAGGCAGAAATAGGAGACGCTATGCACCAGGAGACCGTGCTGGCCGAGCTGTGCTCGGCTTTCGCGATGCTGGCCTTGACGATTGCATGCGTGGGGCTCTACGGCACGATCTCCTACACGGTGGCACGACGGACAGGCGAAATCGGGATTCGTATGGCGCTCGGAGCACAGCGCGGCCCGGTCCTATGGATGGTGTTGCGCGAGGTTGTGGTACTGGCGGCAGTCGGGCTGGCGATTAGCCTGCCGGTTGCCCTCGGGACATCGAAGTTTGTGGAATCTTTTCTGTTTGGGATGAAGCCGAATGATCCTGTGGCGCTGGGCACGGCAATAGGCATTCTGCTGGTGGCGGCGCTTCTGGCAGGATGTGTGCCCGCGCGGCGGGCGGCTCAAATCGACCCGATGACTGCGCTGCGGCATGAATGACCTGTGCCTCCGAAATGCCGCAGTGGCAGAACCTTCCCCGGTCTTCCCTCACTTCCGAAGTGATCCCAGTGCTATCATTTCCCCCCTGACCGCATTTCATGCGAATTAGACGCACTCTCCCTATCGCTCTGGCCGTGGTGATTGTGGCCGCGGCGGTGACCGTCGCGGTTCAACTGCGAAAGCACGCACCGCCGGAAGCCGCGCGGCTGCTGCCCGGCGCTGACGCTTTTCTCTATGCCGATTTCAGCTGGGTCCGCAGGTTAAGCGCGAACCCGTTGCCCGCGGTGTCGCACGATCCGGAGTATGAGCGGTTCATCCAGGAAACGGGCTTCGAATTTGAGCGGGACCTGGAGACGGTGGCATTTGCTGTTCACTATCCGGCGAACTGGCCGGGAGGCGGGAGCGGTGGGGCTGCCCCGGAGCCACGTTTTTCTGAAGTTTTTGTGGGGAAGTTTGATGGAGGACGGCTGGCCGCCTATTTGCGGCACACGGCGCAATCGGTCGAGAACTATGGCTCGGTCGAGATTTTCTCCATTCCAGTCGAGGGGCGAAGTTTCCGTGTGGCCATTCTCAGCGTGGATGCAGTGGCGGCGTCGAACCACGACGATGCTAACGTTATTCGGGGCATGGTCGACCGGTCGAGGCGGCTGGCGTCTCCGTTCGGAGGCCCGGCCTTGCTCCGGCGTTATTACAAACGGGTGCAGTTGGCGAGCCCGGTTTGGGTGGTGGCGCATGTCGTACCCTCGGCTGCGGATTTTGGGGGATGGTCTTCGGTTTTCCCCAAGCCCGCCGATCTGGTGATTTCCGCCAGTTACAATCCGCTGCATCTGCCGTTGCGCACAGGCGCGTTGCACCTGCGGGCGGAGGCCTGGGCGGCTAGCACCGAGGACGCGCGCAGCATCACTGACAAGCTGACCGTGTTTCTGGCCATGTTTCACAGCGCGGAGACGTCGGTCGGATCGCCGGGGAGCGATGCTGACGTAAAGGCCCTGTTCGACAGCCTGCAGGTACGGCAGGAAGACAGCCGCGCCGTGCTCTATGCGACCGTCCCGACTGGCGTTTTCCGCAAACTGCTGGAATCGTCGGTGGAGATGCCGTCAGCGGGGGCACCTCCGGCGGCAGCGAAACCCACCAAAGCGCGCTGAATCGGTCTGTAAATCGCTTTGCAAAGACTGCAACTTAATCCGCCCCGCACGTCTTATTCTGATGAGGCAGCACGCAGCAGGTACAATAAAAGCCGATGACCGATGCCACTATTCCCGCAGCCTTTTTCGCGGGCCTGATTTCGTTCCTGTCGCCCTGCGTGCTGCCTCTTGTGCCGGGATATCTTTCTTTGATCTCCGGTGTCGGCTTGGAAGAACTCAAGGCCCCGCAAGGTCACCTCATGCGGCGCGTGATGGTGAACTCGGTCGGATTCATCCTCGGCTTCAGCGTGGTTTTCATCGCGCTTGGGGCGGCCGCGACAGAGGTCGGCCAAGTACTTGGAGTTTACAAACATACGCTGGCCAGGGTGGCGGGCGTCATCATCATTCTTTTTGGGTTGCACCTGACGGGAATTCTCAAGATCAAGGCGCTTTATACCGACGCGCGACTGCATAGCCTGAAGGGCAGCAGTACTCCTGTCGGTGCCTTCGTGATCGGCTTCGCGTTTGCGTTCGGCTGGACTCCATGTCTCGGCCCGATTCTATCGGCGATCCTCGCCATAGCCAGCGAGCAGGACACGCTGGTCAAGGGAATTGCCCTGCTGGCGGTCTATTCGTTGGGGCTGGCGGTGCCGTTTCTGCTGACCTCACTTCTGATGGAGCGCTTTCTGAAGTTTTACAGCCGTTTCCGCTCGCACATGCACGTGCTGGAAGTGGCCTCGGGAGGCCTGCTGATCGCGCTCGGCATATTGCTGGTAATTGGTCGTTTTACGCTCATCTCGAGCTGGCTGTCGTTCTTGAATCGTTTCGCTTTGTAGTCGGAGGATCTGGTTTATGTCTGTGCTCGAACAATCTGACGGGACACCGCTTGAACAATCTCAGTGGTGTCCAAAATGTGGGTCCGCGCTAGAGAAGAGATCGGAGAAGGATGCAGGTCTCAATCCTGAAGCCGTCGCCGGCGCGACAACTTGCGACGCCTGTGGTGCGGTTCTTCCACGGTCGGATGTCGCTGGCGGTAAGCCTGGCGATTTCGGCCCCTCAGTCCCACCGCCGGTCAGGCGCGGGAATCGTAATCCGCTGGCTCTGGTCGTGGTTGCTCTCGTGGCCGCAGCAATGCTGTACTTCGGCTTTCACATGGCACGCCGCTCGGGATCAGCGCCGGCTATCACCAGGTCAGGGCCCGCGCCTGATTTCACGCTTGAATCGCTCGATGGCGGGAGCATACGGCTATCTGACTTGCGCGGCAAAGCCGTCCTGCTGAATTTCTGGGCCACCTGGTGCGGCCCGTGCAAGATCGAAACGCCGTGGCTCGTGGAATTGCAGAACAAGTACGGGCCGCAGGGGCTGCAGGTCGTCGGGGTCGCGATGGATGACTCCGGCAAAGAAGACATCGCCAAGTTCGCCAAGGATATGGGAGTCAATTATCCCGTGTTGCTGGGGAAGGAAGCCGTGGGCGACGCGTACGGCGGCGTCCCGGCCCTGCCGGAGAGCTTTTTCATCGGCCGCGACGGGAAGATTGTGGACAAGATCATTGGGCTGAGGGGCAAAGCCGACATCGAGGATTCCATCAAGAAGGCGCTGGATACAGAGGGCGCCAAGAGCGAGGCGGCGGTGCAGACGGTGCGCGAGAACGGGCCTGCTCAGAAGTAACGTCGCGTCACGCTGTTGATCGTTCTACTATATAGGTATTCTCACATGATCTTACGCGAGCATACTTCGAGGTTGATGTGCCTGCTGGCTCTGCTCGCGGGCGCAGCACTGGCCCAAGCGGGCAAGTCGCCGTCGGTCACGATCGCCCCGGTGGCGCTGGTCATGGCGCCGCGCGCAGCGCAGACCATGGTGAATCTGAATTTTCGCGTGGCCCATGGATTTCATATCAACTCCAACACCCCGAAGTCGGAATTCCTGATTCCGACGGCGCTGAAGATGGATCTGCCCACCGATATCATCCTGGGCAAGATTGGGTATCCCGCGGGCCAGGATCTGAGTTTTCCCTTTTCGCCGGATGAAACGTTGAATGTGTACAACGGAGATTTCACCATCGCCGTTGCCGTACATCCGCTGCATTCGGTCGTGCCGGGGAAATACATCATGCACGGCGTCCTGCGCTACCAGGCGTGCGATAACGCGCAATGCTTCCCGCCGAAGACCCTGCCGGTGAGTTTCGAAGTGAAAGTCGTGAAGGAACCGGCCGGCCCGCGGCACAATCCAGCGCAGAGCCCGCACGTGCATAATTAGCTCTCAGCTATCAGCCATCAGCTTTCAGCAAAACCACCTACTCTGTGATTATGTGGTCTGCACACTCGATCAGTGACACGAAGACGGGCGGGCTGCCGAACTTTGCCCCGTAGTTCGCCAGGTCAGATTCGGTGACGCCTCGGGCGCGGGAGCAGGCGCCGCACGCATAAATCGTCACGTGCTTCGCGGCTAGCTTGTCCAGAATCTCTCCGACGGGCGGCCATCCTACAGGTGTGACTGCGTTGGCAACCACTTTTCGCATCAGGACGACGGCTTCTCCCAACAAGTAGATCTGCACTTCGTGACCCGCCTCGGTCAGCGCCAGCCCATGCGAAAAGGGAAACGCGGCCTTGGTGGGATCATCGGAGCCCCACGCGCTCTTCATCAGAATCTTGAGCGGCTTGCGGGCGGCTTGGCCTTGCAGCGCGCCTGTGGCGGCGAAGAAAGGCAGAGCGGCCAATCGTGCCAATTGTGAGAGAAACGCTCGACGTGCCATAAGATCTCCTCCTGCGCGTGGGGTTGCCTTTGCGAAAATTGGGCGCAATCGTAACTCCTTTCCCCGCGCTTGAACAAGTTCTTTTTGACTATCGCTGCCCGCGTCTCTAAGATTCCCTCCCATGATGCGTGCCTTCCCGTTCCTTCCTTTCGTGCTGTGGGCGTGCGCCGTGGTGGGGGCGCAATCGGCATCGCCTTCCGTTTTGATCATCCATGATGTAACCGTCATCGATGCGACTGGCGCGCCTGCGCAACCGCATCGCACGATGATTGTGCGCGATGGGAAGATCGAGGCAGTCGGCATCTCCGCGGAAAGCCTGGACGGGAAAGTGGCCGGAGTGCATGTGGATGGCACAGGCAAGTTCCTTATCCCCGGCCTCTGGGACATGCACGTTCACATGGTGTTCGGAGACTGGTTCCCGCGCGGAAAGGAAGTCACGTTGCCGCTGTTCATCGCCAATGGCGTGACCGGCGTGCGCGACATGGGCGGAGAACTGGAAGTGCTGCAGCAGTGGCGCAAGGAAATCGCTGCCGGGACCCTAATCGGGCCGCGCATCGTGATGTCTGGACCCATGCTTGATGGGCCGCAGCCGCGTTTTCCCAGTTCGATTGCGATTAAGACTCCCGAAGATGGCCGGCGCGCTGTTGCCGACCTGAAGCGGCGCGGCGCGGACTTCATCAAGTTGCAGTCGTTGATTCCGCGGGAGGCGGTGTTTGCGATTGCGGAGGAAGCGCGCAAGCAGGGGATTCCATTCGTCGGGCACGTGCCCGATTCCGTGCGCGCGTCTGAGGCCTCGAATGCGGGGCAGAAGAGCTTTGAGCATTTGATTGGAGTGTTTGAGGGTAGTTCGCCGCTCGAAGACCGATTCATCAAGGGACCGAAAACCGAGGGGCAGTTTCTTTCCACCTACGATCCGACGCTGGCGGCGGCGCTGTTCACGTTGCTGGCGAAGAATCAGACCTGGCAGTGCCCCACGCTGGTTTGGGAGCGCGGGGGAAACTTGATCGACGAAACCGGTTTCGCAGACGACACTCGCGCCAAATACGCGCCCGCGTACTGGAAGGATGTGACGTGGAAGCGATTCACCGAGGAGATTGTTCACGAATATAGTACGGATGATCTCGCTACGAGGAAACGCTTTATCGAAATAGAGTTGAAGGTCGTGAATGCCATGCACCGCGCCGGAATTCCATTTCTAGCGGGAACGGACACGCCGCCCGGAGTCTACGTCTTCCCTGGCTTCAGCTTGCACGAGGAACTGCAGCGATTCGTGGCCGCCGGCTTCACGCCGATGGAGGCGCTGCAGACTGCGACTTTGAATCCGGCGAAGTTTCTCGGGACGGACGACCGGCTGGGCACGATCGAGAAAGGAAAGGTCGCCGACCTGGTGCTGCTCGAGGCGAATCCGCTGGACGACATTCGCAACACACAGAAGATTGCGGCGGTGATTGTGAACGGGCGGTATTTGTCGCGGGCGGATTTGGACAAGATGCTGGCGGGAGTAGAAGCGGCAGCAAAGATAAAGTAAGAGGAACTCCTCAAGTTCCGACGCCCCCACGCAGCCCTGTCATGCTGAGCGGAGCAGTGAGGATCGCAACGCGATCGTCACTGCGGAGTGCATTCCTATGGCCACTATGGCGGTATGATTCCACGCATTTTCGAAGACTGAATTGAACGACCTAGCCAAGGCGCGGCACGTCTCGCGGGTAGGGATGCTTCGACTGCGGACGACCTTCGCTTCGCGACGGTCGTTCTTCGCTCAGCATGACAGCAGCCAAGGAAACGGTGCACCAACGAGGGGCATGTGGAATCGCTGCGGCTACTCTAGCCCTTGCCTTGCTTCTTCTCCACTCTCGCCCAAGCATCCTTGAGCGCGACCGTTCGGTTGAACACCGGCTTACCGAGTTTCGAGTCTGGGTCAACGCAGAAATACCCCAGGCGCTCGAACTGATAGCGCGCTCCTGCGATGGCATTGGCCAGCGACGGCTCGACTTTCGCGTCGGCGATGATCTCAAGCGAGTTCGGGTTGAGATTGTCGAGAACATCCTTGCCCTCTTCTACGTCGCTGGGATTCTCCTTCAGGAACAGATTCTCGTAGATGCGTACCTCGGCTTCGACCGCGTGTACGGCCGAGACCCAGTGGATGGTCGCTTTGACCTTGCGGCCGTCGGGCGTATTTCCGCCGCGTGTCGCCGGATCATACGTGCAGTGAACTTCGACAACCTCGCCCTTCTCGTTTTTCACCACGCTCGTGCAGGTGACAAGGTAGCCGTAGCGCAGGCGGACCTCGCGCCCCGGCGTTAGACGAAAATACTTTGGCGGAGGAACTTCGCGGAAGTCATCCTGCTCGATGTAGAGCACGCGCGAGAACGGAACTTTGCGGCTTCCGGCGGCCGCGTCTTCGGGATTGTTGACTGCGTCCATCTCCTCGACTTGGCTTTCCGGATAGTTGTCGATGACGACTTTCAGCGGACGCAGCACGGCCATCACGCGCGGCGCGCGCTTGTTCAAATCCTCGCGCACGAAATGTTCCAGCATGGCCAGCTCGATCGAGCCCGTGGTCTTCGAGACGCCGATGGACGCGCAGAAATTGCGGATCGCTTCGGGCGTATATCCGCGGCGACGGATGCCGCTCAACGTGGGCATGCGCGGATCGTCCCACCCGCGGACCCGGCTCTCCTGCACCAACTGCAGCAGTTTGCGCTTGCTCAGCAGCGTGTGGGTCAGGTTGAGGCGGTCGAATTCGATTTGCTGCGAGGGGAAGATGCCCAACTGCTGGATGAACCAGTTGTAGAGCGGGCGGTGATCTTCAAACTCCAGAGTGCACATGGAGTGCGTGACTTTTTCGAGCGAATCGGACTGTCCGTGGGCGTAGTCATACATCGGATAGATGCACCACTTGCTGCCGGTGCGGTGATGTTCGGCGTGCAGGATGCGATACATCACGGGATCGCGCAGGTTCAGGTTGGGCGAAGCCATGTCGACCTTCGCGCGCAGCACGCGGGAGCCGTCGGGGAACTCTCCGGCTTTCATGCGCGTGAATAGATCAAGATTTTCTTCCACTGAGCGATTGCGGTGCGGGCTGTCCTTGCCCGGTTCGGTCAACGTCCCGCGATGTTTGCGAATCTCTTCGGCCGAGAGATCGTCGACGTAGGCGTTCCCGTCCTTAATCAGTTTCACAGCCCACTCATAGAGCTGGTCGAAGTAGTCCGAGGCGTAGAAGAGTCCATCCCAGTGAAAGCCAAGCCACTGCACGTCGGTCTTGATCGACTCGACGTATTCCGTTTCTTCCTTCTCGGGATTGGTGTCGTCGAAACGGAGATTTGTGTGTCCGCCGAATTCGTCGGCGAGGCCGAAGTCGAGGCAGATCGCCTTGGCGTGGCCGATATGGAGATATCCGTTGGGCTCGGGAGGGAAACGCGTCTGCACGCGGCCCTCATACTTATTGGTCTTCAGGTCGTCGAGAATGATGTCGCGTATGAAGTTGGAAGGACGAGGCTCCGGCGCCGTATTTTCGCCCACTTTCGCCTCCGCGGTTGACAGATTCATAGCCTTTGATCTTACCGCAAAAGAAGGCGACGAAACGTCGGCCGGGGCGCTCGCATGCAGCGAAACGCGAGTGCCCTTAATCAGCGAAGTGTTGGCTCAGATCACCTGCGCGACGCCTGGAATGCAGCGCAGGGCCGCGGTCGTGCCCCAACTCAAAAGCACCGCACCGGCAAAGACGATGGAGCCCTTTGCGATGGCCGGCAGCGACGCTCGCAGCAGCGCATACTGCAGCCAACTCACAAAGGCGTAGTGGATAAGGTACATCCCGTAGGCGTTGTCGCTGAGACTGTCGAAGAGGTTTCGCCGCGTATTCGCGAACCGTAAGAACAGCGCCAGGAAAGCGAAACTCGAAGCCGCACACGACAGGACGAAGGTCGCGTCTCCCGCAATCTCCCAGGCCCGCGATCCAATGTGAGCCGTCATCGCCGCCAGGCCGATAGTGGTAGTCAAGGCGAATGCCACAAGCGAGGAAGGCGCCCAGATGGGCCAGCGCCGAGGCAGTTTGCCGTCGGTTGCGAGCAGGACACTGTCGAAGCCATAGGCGCCCACTCCCGCGCCCATCAGAAAGTAGACGAGATAGAACAGTAGGCGGCTCGTCTGGAAAGCAAACGGACCAAACCCGCTCCAGGCGAACGCAGTGAAGAGAAACGCCATCGGGATGTATGCAGCGGCCGACGCCGCCACCAGCAACCCGAAGAAGACGATGGGACGCCGGCCCGTGCCCGCTGAAAGCCGCCCGAGAGCATCGCCCCATCGGGGCGCCACCAATAGGAGCGCCGCGGCGATGACATCAAATACCAGCAGAACCCAAACGAACCACGCCGGGCCGGCGGGCCAGTTGCCCAGCGATCGCCATTGCTGCCAGAAACCGGCGATGCCGCCTCCCGCGCCCGTCTGGAGATAAGCAGGATAGTAGGCGAGTGGCGCGACCACAGCTGCGGCCAGTAAGAACGGCAGTCCAAGCCGGAGCAGGCGATCGCGTACGAACCGACCACTTCCCTTGCGCTGCAGGCTCTTCCACACGAACAGGCCGGAAAGAAAGAACATCAGAGCCATGAAGAAGATGTCGTTGAAACTGGCAAGCAATGCGAAGCCCGTCCAGCGCTGCGAGTCGACGACGGGAAAGGCTTGCCACCAGCGGGCTGGGCCATTCAGAGCGACTCCCGGAGGCGGTGCGAAGGGGTGATACGCCAGCACCGCGTGATGCGCCAGCACCAGCAAGGTGATGAAGGCTCGGAGGTAGTTGATCGCCACGTTTCGCGGGGCGGTTGGAGTGCGCTCAGGGATTGCTGGCGCGAAGACTGCCGTGGTTGCACTCATGCTGGTTCCTTGATATGACGTATTCAAATCGTTGCAGTAAGCCGCTCACCGGTGACTAGCCCACTCGGGCCAGGCGCCGAATCGACAATCCTGTAAACAACAAAGTCACGACGGCCAGCACGATCACGCTGAGGATCACCGTGCCGTGGCTGGACGGACCGGTCGCTCCGATTGCTAGTTGGTCGAGACTGGGAGCGCCCACCAGACGCAGCGCCAGCTTGTCGAGGTAGAACGCGGGTGAGATGAATTCGAGCGGCTGCACCGACCGGGGCAGGGGATAGAACAATCCACCGAGATGCATGAACGGCAGGTACGCAAGATTCGCGAACGCAGGCGCACTCTTGGCCGAGGCCCGCGTGCCGATGAAGAGTCCGACGGCGCAAAACGGCAGCGATCCCAGCATGTCGAGTACAGCCACGCCCAGGTATTGGCCCACGGTCAATCCCGGATGGCCAAGCACAGCAGCAGCTCC
The DNA here is from genome assembly GCA_017883385.1 of Candidatus Sulfotelmatobacter sp. Taxonomy (GTDB): domain Bacteria; phylum Acidobacteriota; class Terriglobia; order Terriglobales; family Acidobacteriaceae; genus Sulfotelmatobacter. Next base: position 17,290 of record JADGNQ010000057.1, on the reverse strand, counting down.
GACGAGCGTGGCCATCACGATGGCGGCGAACAACATGGCCATGATCATTTTCGAGAGCAGATAGGCCGCTGGAGGCGCGGGCAGCGCGCGCTTGAGGGTGAGCAGACCCTGCTCGCGCTCCATCGCTACAAACATGCCGAAGCCGAACATTCCCGGGCCCATGATCCCGAACACGGACCAGTTGACGAACATGATTTTGGCGATGGTCGCATCTCCGTGGCTCATGCTGCCGGCAAGGAACACTCCGAACAGTACGTAGAGCACGATGGGAAGAAGCAGGAACGGGATGGCAAACGCCGGGGCCCGCAGCGCACGGAGACACTCGAATTTTGTTTCCGTGAGATAGGCATGCCGCAGCTTGCCGCTCGACATCGTCGTGCTCCGTGACAGATTGTTCTCGACTGCAAAAGTAGCTGCACTCATGACGCCACCTCCTGGGTGAGTTCTGTGAAAGCTTCGGCGAGGCCGGCGGTGTGAACTTCCAACTCGTGGAAGTCGGCATCCGCGGCGACGAGTTTTTTGACTACGATTTCTGCATCACTCGCGGTGATCTGCAGACGTCCGCGGTCGCGGGTCACGGTTTGCACGCCGGGCCAGGCTGCGACCAATTCCACAGCCAGGGAAGTCGCGCACGTGATGCGCTTGCGCCCCACCAGAGCGCGCAATTCGTTCACCGTGCCGGTCGCGATCGTACGCCCTTTCGCGAGGACCACTACGCGGTCCGCCAGGGCTTCTGCCTCTTCGAGGTAATGCGTAGTGAGGACAATCGAAGAACCTCCACGGACCAATTCACGGAGCATTGCCCACATCATTTCGCGTGAAGGGAGATCAAGCCCGACGGTCGGCTCGTCAAGAAACAGCAGCTTCGGACGTCCCACCACCGCCATGGCGAATTGCACCTGGCGCTTTTGGCCGTTCGAAAGCTTCCCATAGGGGCGCTTGCCAAGCGATGTCGTGTGCGTCGTATCCATCGCAGCATCCGGCGAAAGCGAATCGGGATAGTAGCTGGCGACGAGTTCAAGTTGTTCGCGAACGCGAAGCTCCGGCGCGAGCGCTACTTCCTGCATCATCACGCCGATGCTGCGGCGGGCCTCGATCATGAGTGGAGACTGCCCGAAGAGGCGCGCTGTGCCTTTATCCGGCTGCTGCAGTCCCAGAAGCAGGGAAATCGCCGTGGATTTTCCAGCGCCATTGGGCCCGAGAACCGCGAGCAGTTCTCCGGGCCTCACCTGCAAATCAATTCCGTCGAGCGCGACCACGCTGCCAAAGCGTTTGCTCACGCCCGACAGTTCCGCCAAACAATCATTGTTCATTTCGGTGTTCCTCCTCAGCTTCTTCGAAGCGAACTGTTCCTATACGAGCCGGCGCCGGGCCCCAGTTCGTCAGTTGTCTTACCGGGAACACCTCAGTGCCGCATTCCGGTAGTGTTAGTTGATCGGTACAGCGCTATAGCAGGCGCAACAGCGCCGCATTGCATGCGGGCGAATCCCGTTTGCGAAAAAGATTGATGAGCTGCCAGGTTTGCACGATCGCCGCAATACAGAGACCAAGCCAGGTACCTGCCAGAGCCAGCAGGACTGAGGCGTTCACGATCGCCGCGACGCGGTTGAGCTGCGCCGAAGCCTGCACCGAATTCGCTACGACGACGAATGGGTGCCATTCTCCATTCGGAGTTGCGGCTGCCGCATTGATCAGGAAATTCACCAGGATCAGAACAAGAACGTTGTTCAGCAGGCGCGCCGTCGGCGGCAGCCAGGTCCACTGCGGTCGCATCAGGCTGACGCATTGGTGGGCCAGTCCCGCAAGAGCCAGCAGGATCATCGGCAGGTAAAAGCCGTGCCAGATGGGCGCCGGCTTCAGGAAGGCGGCAGCGGGGCCCAGAATCAGGAACGGATATTGCGGGACGGCCAGCAGCCAGAGCAGGCCCACGATCCCGAAGACCATTTCAAAAATGGTTTGTGTCCGCGAAAGTGGATGCTGTGGTTTTGGCGCCGGCGGCAGCGAGCGCAGACTCCATTTCTCGAAAAGCTGCAGCTTGGCCTGGGTACGCTCCAGGACCGCGAATATCAGGGTGATGACTCCGGCCGCGACGAACATGGCAAACCAGAGGGTTGACCACGTCTGAAGCAACGCTCCCCAGCGGTTGGTTGCGGGCACAATGATCGCAGGGCCGACGATCACGACAATCACCGGCACCAGAATCCACAGCAATACCAGTTTCAGCACGAACTGATAGATCGGGAATAACGCTGGCCCGATCAGATGGGTCTGCGGCCGGTAGCGGCTGGCCACCAGAATCGGACTGCCGCACCGCCTGAGAATTACTTCAAGCTCGGCGTCGTCGAGCGGGCGACCGAGTTCGGTTTCCTTATCGTCGATCTGGGAATGCAGATCCGATGACAATTCGGCAATGATGTCCTGTTGCTGCGCTTTCGGCAGCCAGAACCGGACGGCTTGCAAATAGCGATCCAGTAGTTCCATGACGTGCTCCTATAAAACTCCGTTTAATTCGTGCACTGGACGAATGCGATCCAAGCCAGCGTGCAGCAAGCGACGCAGATGCGGCAGGCTGTACCAGGCATAGAAGAGAGCGCCGATACCGAGATAGAGCCACAGCCACGGACCGAACAAGCCCCATCCCATCCAAGCGTTCGTACTCCGCGCCAGTTTCTCGGCATGCTCCAGGTTCTTTGCAGAGGCATCGACGACGACCAAGGGATGAGCGCGGAAGAAGAACATCACGACTGCGCCTATGCCAGAGATCACGGTGCGCGACGTGGGAAGCAGCCAATTCCAATCGGGACGCACCACGATCAGGGCCCTCTGTCCCATACCGGCCAGGAACAGGAGGAGCACTGGGACGTAGTATCGATGCCACACGGGAGCCAGCTTTAGTTCGCCAGCCGACGGCCCTAATACCAAGTAGGGGAGATACGGAATCGCCAGCCACCAAAGCATAAGGACACTGCATGCGACCAGGCCTGAGACCGAATACCACCTCTGAACCGGAATCACAGAGGCCAACTCGGCGGGAGGATAGATCCATTGTTGCGGGAACTTCAGTCGCACCAAATTCAGAAGGATGAACACGGCCGTCACGCAAACGATCTGAGCGGCGACGGGGAGAACGAAGGGCTGCACGGTGATCGGTGCGTGATAGATCACATTCACAAGCGGTATGACCGCCAGGGTGATGGCCAGATTGAGGCCGAGAACAAACAGGTATGCCGGAAACAACTCCGGTCCGATCAATTCCCATCCCAGCGACAGGCTGCGGCGGTTCGGCCAGTAACGTCGCGCGACGACCATCGGGTCGCCGTGCTGCATGAAGACGGCATACTGCTCCGCGTCGGTGAGCGGCCGGCCGAGTTCTTCCTGGCGCGCCTCCATCTGTGAGAGCAGGTCTTCCCGCAACTCAGCGGCGATGTCGGTCCTGTGCTTCCGCGGAAGGCAGCGCTTGACGGCGCTCAAATAACTATCGAGTAGTGCCATGACGTTAGACCTCTTGCAACATGCGGTTGAGAGATGCGTTGATGCTCTGCCACTCATTCAGCAACTGATTCAAAATCTGATCGCCCACCGGCGACAGGCGGTAGAAGCGCTTGTTGCGCTTGTCCTCTTCCCGCCACTGGCTGACCAGCAAGCCCTGGGTCTCAAGGCGGCGGAGCAGAGGATAGAGCGTACCTTCGTCGACCTCCAAGCCGTCGTCTGCAAGCGCCTTGCGCAGCGTGTAGCCATACTGTTCACTCCGAAGCTGGGCTAGGACGGCTACGATCAGGCACCCACGACGCAACTCCATCTTTAGGTTCTCAAGAATCTCTGGGCCGCCTATGGTACCGTTCGCCATACAGTATGCGACACACACTGTATGATACACAGTATAGGTTGTCAAGGATTTTCTTCAGCCCGCTGCATGTGGAACTGAAAGAAGGAGTTAGGCTCTAAGTCGCTCTCGCATGTACGTCTGTTCCGGGGAGGAAGCTTCGTCGGTCAAGTGATGTGGACAGTGTCACGGAGGTTTTCGTGGGTCCGAAGACGCTGAGCTTCTCGATCAGAACCTCAAGAGAACGCACGTCGCATAGGGCAGCGCGGAGCAGAAACGATTCCTCACCGGTCACGTGATGGCATTCGAGGACTTCGTCCATCGCCGCAACAGCCTTCTGGAACCGACCATAGTCCTTGGGCTGAACGACGGTTCGCACGTAGACATGCAGGCCTCGTCCGAGTTTGGAAAGATCAACCTCCGCCCGGTATGCGCGGATAACACCACGCTCCTCCAAGCGCTTGATGCGCTCAGCAACGGCGGGCGCTGACAGGCGCAGCTTGCGGCCTAACTCCACAAAACTCAGGCGCCCGTTCTGCCGCAGGAGATTCAGAAGGTTCCAGTCCAGGGCGTCTAAACCTGATTTGGGATCGTATCTCATGATGTGTGTTCTGCCTTCGATTCGGACGTGACAAGCTGTTCTTGCCTTCGAAATCACATTCTCACGCATCCTGGCTCAAGATAGCATTGAGTCTGCGGATAAGAAGCGAAGATGAAAATCGGCCACACCAACGAAGAAACACTCAAGAAGTTGTGGGAGCCGGCCGCTGTGAGGAAGCTCGGTCGGCAACTCGCCGACATTGCGACTGCTGCTCTCACAAGCAAGGGCGGCCCGGTTCGGAAACCTCATTCCGAAAAACTCGCCGCGAAGATCATCCAACGAGCAACAAAGAAGCCGGACCTTGCAGGCCTGGTGCGGGAGGTTCAGAAGGCAAGCCTTTCGCTATCGCACCCGAGATACGGCGCCCAGCAGGTAGCCGCGCCGATTCCCGCAGCGGCTCTGGTGGAATCGGTAGTGGCGGCAATGAATCAGAGCCTCGCTGTGTGGGAGATGTCGCCGATAGCTACCGCCATTGACCGCGACTTGATGATGAGATTCAAGAAGCTTCTGGGCTACCCGCGAACTGCCGAAGGCTCTCTGGTTCCGGGTGGTGCTTTCGCCAATCTAACGGCATTGCTCGCCGCCCGCGACGCGCTTGAACCCCGAGCCTCGAAGAGCGGCAACGCCCGTATTGCGCTGGTTGTCGGGGCGCAGGCCCACTATTCCGTTGCCCGAGCGGCGGCTATTTTGGGTTTGGGCCGAGACTCCGTTTTCAAGGTTCCGTTGAACCAGGAGTTCTGTACGGACGTAGAGCGTGTGCACGATGTTTTTGCTGCGGCTCGAAGATCCGGCTTCCACAAGTTCATTCTGATTGGCTCGGCAGGATCGACGCCGACGGGCAGCTTCGATGACCTTGTGGCGCTTGGGCAGGTGGCAACGAAATACCGCGCTTGGTTTCACGTCGATGCCGCTCACGGGGCGGGGCTCGCCTTCAGTCACCGCTTCCGCAAGAGACTGAGGGGGATCAGCCGGGCGGACTCGATTACATTCGATCCGCACAAGATGATGTTCATGCCCCTGAGCGCAGGCGGCGTGCTGGTGCGTAACGGGGCGTATTTGACTCAGCCGCTGCAAGAGCAGGCTCCTTACCTGTTCGGATCGAAACGGGAGTGGCCCGACATTGGCCAGGTCACGATTGCGTGCTCGCAGCGTTTTGACGCGCTGAAGACCTGGCTCGTATGGCGCGCCTACGGCGGACAGCTCTGGGATACGCTAACGACGCACGTATGTGACGTTGCTGAGGTTGCATTTCAATACTGCTCGCAATCCGAGATTCTTGAGCCGGTGCATGAGCCCCACTCCAATATCTTCTGTTTCCGGCTGCGACGCTCGCACGGACGCGAGTCCGATCTGCGGCATTGGGCAATCAAGGAAGAGCTCAACGAAAGCGGGTTTGGCTACATCAGTTCCACCGTGCTCAATGGCCGCAGAGTCTTGCGACTCGTGGTGATGAACCCACGAACGGCCGCGAGCGACATTCGTGCGATCTTGCGTAGGGTCGAGCAGATCGCGACAGCTCGTCAAATACGGGCGTAGAACCGTACAACCTGCCGGTAGTGGTGCAGTTTGAGATACGAGATTCGTATCTGGGTCGCTTCAGGGATGCCGCCGCAGCCTGTAAGATGCCAAACGCCTTCAGTCGCTGGCTCTCGCCCGCCGCAACCGCTAAAGTGGACATTACATGGGCGGCGTTTGCGGCAAGCCTGAACACCTGACGGCATGCCCTGATACGAATCATTCTCAACGTGCACCAACACCAAACTGTCAGAGCGCAGTCTCGAAGGTCGGCTAGACTCCCGCAGACACTACCTGGCCCGGTGCACTGACGGCCGACTCGCGTTGCGCTAGTTTGTGCCGGTAGCGCACATGCCGCCAGCGCGTCATCTCCACCAGCGGCTTCCATACCGGGTTCACCAGATCGTGCTTGATCAGCAGGTGCCAGAAGCGGTTGGAGCGCTTGTAGAGGTATGACATGGCGAGATACAGCGGGATCGCCTGCAAGTCCTCCGGCCGGCGGCGCCAGATCGACGCATGCGAGAACAGGCGCTGGTAGGTCCACGCATATCCCTGTTCGAGTTCGGCGGGCGTCATGTGTTTCGGTTGGAAGACGGCGTGGCCGGTGTCGTAGCGCGTCCAATCGCGATGCAGGATGCGCCCTTGCGCTTCCATTTGACGAAACAACGGCGTCGCAGGATACGGCGTGAGGATGTGGAACGTGGAACACTCCAGGCGATTCTCTTCAATCCATTCGGCGGTGCGGGCGAAAACATCTCTCCGGTCATGATCGAAGCCGAGCACGAACGATCCGTTCACCTGAATGCCGTAGTCGTGCAGGATGCGAACGCGGCGCGCGTAGTCGCTGGTTTTCGGCGTCTTCTTGTTGGATGCGGTGAGATTGTCGTCGGAAAGAGATTCGAAGCCGATAAAGACGCCGGTGCATCCGGCCAGCGCCATGTTTCGGATCAGGCTGGGATCGTCGGTGACATCGATGGTGACGGCCGCGCTCCAGATTTTGTTGAGCGGGCGCAACGCGGCACAGAGAGAGTGCAGATAGTCGCGGCGCGACCCCAGATTGTTGTCGATGAAGACCGCATACGGCTGATCGTCCGCTTTGAACTCGTCAACCACCTGCTGCGGATGGCGCATGCGATACGGCATCCGAAGACCGTCCGTTGCGAGATAGCAGAAACCGCAACGGTTGTGGCACCCGCGCGTGGCGATCAGGCTAGTGGTGGTTAGGAAGCTGCGGCGTGGAAGAATGGAGCGCCGCGGCGACGGATCGTCGCAGTAGTCGTTCTCATATGTGGCGACATAGCGAGGCTGCAGATGGTTCGTCTCGATGTCGCGCAGGATGCGGGGCCATAGTTGCACTCCGTCGCCCAGCGCGAGCGCGTCCGCATGCGGCGCGCATTCGTCGGGACACGACAGCACATGCAGGCCTCCGAAGATCACCTTCGCCCCGCGGGCGCGATACCAGTCCGCCAATGAATACGCGCGCCGTGCAAATGTCAGATGCACGGTGATTCCGACCACCCGGGGCATCGGACGAAACGGCGGACGCCCATCGAGCAGATTCTCATCCCAGTACGCCACGCGCCAGTGCTCCGGAGTGGTGGCGGCAAAACTGGACAAGGCGAGAGTGGGCGTGAGCACATGCTTGCCGAAACTCGCATTCGCGTCCTTGGGATAGAAGGGGTTGATCAGGAGCGCGTAGTACGGTTCGACCGGGCCGCGGGGCTCGTTAGGATCAAGCGCGGGCGCAGTGGTCATCTCGCTCGGAATCCAGCGCTTCGGGATGGTACGCAGGAAGGGCTCGTCGGGTGCGATCATGAATGTACTTTATATTGCAAAGTACTTCATGTCAACCGGAAGCTCACGCCCTATAGGTCAAGGTTTATCGGCAGCGGGTGCAACAAATCCTGCAAACTGGAGCTCGGCTTGCTATCCGATCCGCGGAATGGCCTGCGCGATTCGCGTCAGAGTCGTCTCCCGCCCCAGAACCTCCAGCGTTTCAAACAGCGGCGGGGCATTCTTGCGGCCGCAGACCGCCACGCGAATCGGCTGGAACATTTGTCCGGCTTTGATGCCTAGCTCTTGCGCGGCCGCACGCAAAGATTGATCCAGCGGGTCGTGTTTGAACTCGATCGTCGCCAGCACTTCCTTGGCTCGCGTCAGAGCTTTCAGTGCCATCGCCGCGTCTCCCTTTTGCGGGATGAGCTCAGCCGGGTCGTACGGCGGCAGTTGATCGACAAAGAAGAAATCGGCGGCGGTGAGCACGTCGCGCAGCAGCTTAATTCGCTCGCGAATAAGCGGCGTGATGCGGAGCATTCGTTCTTCGGTGACACTGATTCCCGCTTCGCGCACGATCGGCAACAAGCATTGGCTCAGGTCTGCGATGGCGAGTCCGCGAATGTGTTCCGCATTGAGCCACACCGCTTTCGGATCGAACGTCTCCTCCGGTGTCGTAGCTGATTCCTTGAAGTTCACCACGGCATTCGCGCGGTTGATCCCTTCCAGCGAGAACGCGTCAGTCAGTTCCTGCCGGCTCATTTGCTCGCGGTCGTTTTTCGGCGACCAACCCAGCAGGCACAGGAAGTTGATGAAAGCCTCGGGCAGAAATCCAGCGTCACGATACGTGGTCACGCTCACGACCGGGCCGTGGCGGCGCTTCGAGAGCTTGGTCCCATCCGGCGCGACCAGCAGCGGCAGATGCGCAAACTGCGGTGGTGTGAAGCCGGCAGCCTCGAAGATCAGCACGTGTTTGTATGTGTTCGAAAGATGGTCCTGGCCGCGAATGATGTGGCTGATGCGCAGGTCCGCATCGTCGGCGCATGAGGCCAGGTGATACGTCGGCATGCCGCCGGAGCGCAAGAGCGCGAAGTCTTCGATGTCGGCGCCCGCCTTCATCTGCTCGCCGTAAACGGCATCGGTGAAGCGCACAACCTGTCCGCCCTCGCGCGGCACGCGAAAGCGCAATGCGAACGGTTCTCCGGCAGCGGCGCGGCGATCGCTCTCCTCGCGCGAAAGCTCACGCATGCCGGGATTAAACAGCCACGTCCCCTGCGCGCCCGACCTCTCGCTATCTCCCGTGTGTGCGGGCGTGAAATCGCGGTAAGCCAGATCCTTCTGGAAGATGGCGTCGGCCATGTTTCGGTGCAGATCTCCGCGCTCGGATTGTTTGTATTCTTCGTCCCAGCTCAGACCCAGCCACTTCAGACCCTCGAAAATCGAATTCACCGAGGCGTCGGTATTGCGTTCCACGTCGGTATCGTCGAGCCGCAAGATCATGGTTCCGTTGTTCCGGCGGACGTACAACCAGTTAAAGATGAACGTGCGGGCGCTCCCGACGTGAAGAAACCCGGTAGGAGAAGGAGCAAAACGTACTCGCGGCTTGCCGTGCGAAGGTGAATTCAAAGGTTCGGACATAAGGTCAGGTCAGCGACGAAGAAAGTACGAATCGGGCAAGCTGCATTTTCCCGGGAAGGATTCTGCCGCAAATGCCGCGATTGGCGATACGTTCGATGGTCTGAACCTTTGATGGTACGGGCAGCCAAAAACATCGTCAAGCTAAAGCACCGTAACGATTTGGCACCCAACCCCTGATCAATAGGAGACATCTCAGGCGGACCATGTACTTAAATCCTATTGTGTTCGCATGCATGATGTGAAAGCATTAATGTACTGTTTCCCCCCGAAACTGAGCCAGCGCGCCTGGTCAGAGGTGTCTTCACCGACCCTATGAACAGTAATGTAATCATCACGACCGTCGTGATCCCGGGATTCGTCTCGGTTCTGCTGTTCCTCGTCTTTACCTATCTACACGAACAAAGCCGCCAGCCCTACTTTCGAGCGTGGAAATGGGCCTGGGCCTTCTACTCGCTGCACTACGTGCTCGATACCTTTCCGGCGTCTCCGCTCGCATTCCTTGTCGGCGAGCTATTTCTGGTCGCGATGGCGCTGTGCATCTTCGTTTCGACGCGCTTGATGCGTGGTCCTTCCCGCTTCCGGTGGTATGACGCAGCGCTGGCGGCGGCCGGGGTCACGCTCGCCAGCCTGACACTTCGCGGACACATGCTGAACGGCACATTTCGACCTGACGTCCAGCCGGCAATACGGCTCGGCATCGGCCTGGCGGCGGTTCTGCTCTATTGCTCCGCGGTCTTCTACCTGAACGGCCACAAACGCGGATCGCTGGCGTTCCAGGTGCTCGCCGTTTCGCTGGCACTATGGGCCGTGTTGATGGGGGTTGGGCAATTGCAAAATCCCCTAGGGGAGAATTTTGGCACAGCCAGCCGGTTGTTCGGTCCCGTGCCGCAGATGCTGCTCGGCATCGCCATGGTGATGGTGTTGTTTGAAAACCAGCGCAATGCCGTGCAGGAAAATACTCTGGCTCTGTCGACTCTAGGTGTAGATCCGCGGCGCCTGCTGTTCGCCGATGATCTGGTGCCGAGCATGCAGGCCGCGCTCGAGCGGCTTAGGAGCGCGCTGCCGGTGGGCCGCGCTGCGATCATCATCACCGAACGCTGGCGTGGTCTCTTGCCTTCGGTACAGCAGGGTTTTTCCGCTGGATTCATCGAGGCCCTGGAAAAGAGCGGGGCCGGAGATTACCTGTGCGAACTGGCGTACCGGCAGAGCGGAATCTTCACCGTACAGGACCTTGCGGAAATGACCGAACCCCTTCCGGTTGCGTCGGTCGGAACCTTCGCGGAATTCAAGCGGATTCTCACCGAGGCGGAAGTCAGCAATCTCACCGCGGTCAATCTACAAACTCGGGAGCACAATTTCGGAGTCATCCTGTTTCCCCATGCCGAACGCAGGGCCTTCGGCTCGTCGGGTCCGCGCCTGATGGTGGGTCTCGCTTTGCAGCTGGGCCTCACCCTGGAAAACTACGTGGTCAGTCACGATGCCCATCGCCGCACAAAAGAATACGAATTGCTGACCGAAATCGGGAAGGCGCTCAGTTCGCGCCTCGACCAGGATGAAATTCTACGCACGATTCAGATTGAACTAGGACAAATCTTCGATACAAGTCATTTCTACATTGCATTCCAGGAAGGGGAAGAGATCCGCTTCGAACTCGAGGTAAGAGACAATCGAGTCCTTCAGAAGCGCACGCGCGAACTGAGGAATGCTTTTACCGAACACGTGATCCGCAGCGGCGAACCGCTGCTCATCCGGTCCGATCTGGAGACCATGCGAAAGCGCCTGGGGATCGCCCATGTTCCGCAACGCCCCGCCAAGTGCCTGATCGCCGCACCGATTTTCCTGGGCAACAAGTCCTCCGGGATCATGGTTGCGATGAACCCCGATCGGGAATTTGTATTCGAGCAACGCGATCTCGACGTGTTGGTGACCGCCGCCGGACAGGCCTCGGTCGCTGTGGAGAATGCCCGCCTGTTTGCCGACGAGCAGCGCCGTTCCCGGCAACTCGCATTTCTCAACAATATTTCCCGCACGGCCATCTCCAGCGACGATCCGGTCCACATGTTGAGCCAGATCGCGAGCGAAATTCAAAAGAACTTCAGCTTCGATCACATTGGGATCGGGCTGCTTGACTACGGGACCAAAGAAATAGAAATCAAAGCCGAAGCTGGAGCAACGTCCCACGCCATGGGAAAGCGCATTCCTCTGGGAGCCGGCATCCTGGGCCGCGTGGCCCGTACCGGCGAGCGCGCCCTGGTGCAGAACGCGTTGCCTGGCAATTTGACGGGGATCCTGCCGGATTCCCGCGCGGTGCTCTGCATCCCAATCACCTACGGCGAGATGCTGCTGGGCGTCCTCAACATCGAGAATCGCAATGAGAATGCATTCTCGCCCCAGGATGTCCTGATCCTCAATACGCTGGCCGACCTGCTGGCTACAGCGCTGCACAACGCTTTCGTCTTCCAGAAGCTGCAGCAACAGTCCATCACCGACGGGCTGACGGGAATCAAGACGCGCCGCTTCTTCTGGGAAGCACTGTCGGCGGAGTGGAAACGCGCCTCGCGTTCCGGACGTCCGTTTTCCGTGGTGCTCATCGATCTCGACAAATTCAAAGAGGTCAACGACACGCTGGGACACTTCGAGGGCGATTTGGTGCTGGCGCGCGTCGGCCGCCTGCTGGAGCAGAAGTCGCGGCAGTCGAACGTGGTGGCCCGCTACGGCGGCGATGAGTTCATCGTCCTGATGCCCGAGACGGGCGCCGAACAGGCTCAGGTGCTGGCAGAGCGCCTGCGCCAGTGGCTGGCGAGCGATCCCATGCTGGCCGAACACCACATTACCGGCAGCTTCGGAGTTGCGAGTTTCCCCATGCACGGCTTCTCCATCGAGGACATCATTCGTGTGGCCGATGCTGGCATGTATGTCTCCAAGCGCTCGGGAGGAAATCTGGTTTCGACCGCGCAGGAGTTTGTTGAGGGCCAGGACTTCGCCCGGCAGCGCCAGCAGATTTCGGCGTACATCGAGGGGTTCCTGCAGCGCGAGCGCACGGGGCCCGAGCAGCTCGAGGAGTTAACCTCCACGTTGTACAAGCTCTGCTGCGGGGACGAGGGCTGCAACGTGCCCGTACTCAAAGAAGCGATTGAGACTCTGACCCGGGCCGCCGAGTCGCGCGAGTTGCAGACTGCCGGCCACGGCGATCTGGTTGCCCGCTACACCGAAGTCATTGCCCGTGGGTTGGGACTGTCGCCCGAGGAAACAGCTGATCTGGTTTATGCCGCCCGGGTTCACGATGTGGGCAAGATTTTCGTGCTCGAGCGCATCCTCAACAAGCCCGGCCCCCTTAACGACGATGAGTTTCAACAGGTGAGGATGCACGCCCACGTCGGCGCGGAAATCGTAGCCACCATCCCGCACAGTGCCATGATGCGGGAAGCGATCGAGCATCACCACCAGCGCTTCGACGGATCCGGCTATCCCGACGGCTTGCGGGGCGAACAGATCCCGCTGTGGGCACGCATCATCGCCCTGACCGACGCCTACGCCAACATGGTCACCGAGCAATCCTTTGCCGCCGCAAGGACCCCGGAGCAGGCTCTCGACGAACTGGCGAACATGGCCGGGACCCGTTTCGACGGCATGCTGGTGCGCCTGCTTCTGCGCGGGCTGAAGTCAGAACGAACGTCGTCTTCCAGTTCGGGGAGCTGACGGGGCCGTGTGAGCCATTACTTTCCGGCAAGCGCCTGGGCTAGCTCCGCGCGGGCGGTCATTACTTCGATCCGGGCGCCGTTCGACTTCTGCGCGCTGGGAGTCATCCCCTCTTCGACCTCTCCCAGGCTGCTCCTCCTGGTTTCTAAGTCATTGAGCACGGTTCTTGCCTTCAGCGGGGGCTCGCGCAGCGCGGCCTGCACCGCTAGCATGTATTCCCGGTAAGCTTGAATCTCTTGCGCGGTCGGAGGGAGACCTTGCTTTGGAGCAGGGCTGCCCATGACCGCTTCATAGGCCGTGCCCGGGTTGGGCGCGGCCTGTAGCTCCTGAAGAATCTGCTCTACCGTCGCAGATTCAATTCCCCATGCCAATCCCCAGTCGAGACCATCGTCGGGCAGGGCGCGAACGGCTCTGAGTACCTGGCCTTTTTCGGTCTCATTCAATTGTCCATTTCGGGCCGCGCCAGTCAGGGCCCGCAAGTCCGGCAGGAGCGCGCTCTTGGCCATCAACGCAAAGATCAACGTTCCTCCGCGCGCCAGATCCTGGGAAAAATGAAGCCCCGCAAGCCACGTGTTCACCGCCGATTGCGAATCCCCGTGCGCCATCTGCCGCAACCCCTCCAGTGTGTTCAGTCGCGCCAGCGCGCGTGCTCGCGGCGCGTACGCAATCGAGGCCCTGGGTCCACGGCTGTACTCCAGTCCCCAGTCGCAGTCGGGGAGTTTTGTGGCGCGCTGCATCGTCTGGATCGCGTCGGCATTGGCGTCCAGGATCGGCGCGAGCTTCGTCTCGTCCCATGCGGCCCCGCCTGCGGCCGCTTTCTCTAGCACGTCCTGCGTTGCCTTGTCCGCAGACGTGTCTTGCATCTCGGCAAACGCCATCCAGTAGCGGAGTGCTGCATTTTTCGTCTCTTGCGGGTATTTCGCTTCTCCGCACATCCAGTTGCCGCTTGCCAGCATGATCAGAATTGTCGCCAGTCGTCGGAATCTCATCGCGCCCTCGCTTCCTGTCTCATTCTTTGGATAAAACCCGCAGCGCACTGTGTTCGCCCTGCATGCTGGGCAAGACAGTTCGCGATTCACGGGCCAGGAGCGCGTCGAATGCTTCACTGTCATCGAGAGCCAGCTTGGTAAGAGCGGGAGTGCTCATTCGTGTTTGCGGCATACCAATCGATTGAACAGCCTGCACGGTGACATGATTAGCCGGTTTAGTCGTTTTGCGCTCGGCATGCCACAACGAAACGCTCCCAGTAAGAACCACAACAGCTGCCACCGCCAGCCGCAACGGCCAAGGATTTCCCGCTTGCGGGCGCAGTTCCAATCGTCGGACAGCCCGAGGCTGAAATTTCCTCAAGTACTGTTCCAGGTCTTCGTCAGGTCGCTGCATATTCCTCCTTTAGAACTCAGCAGCGGGCTGTAGTCGCTCGCGCAGTTTCTCCAGCGCATAGCGGTAACGGGACGCCGCCGTGCTGACAGGAATGTCGAGCATGTCGGCAATCTCCTGCAGCGTCATCCCTCCCCAGATTCTCAGGAACACCGTTTCTCTCTGTTCCTCCGGCAGTTCCCGCAAAGCCGACTGCAGGGCCAGCACTTCTTCCGGATGTCCGCTAGGACCGACCAGCCATGTCTCGCTGTCCGGCATTTCGACTTCGTGCTGAAGATTCCGCCGCAGGTTGAACGAGGCGTTACGTACAGACCGATACAGATACGCTAGCGGCGTCTGGGGGACAGGAACGTGCCCCTGCAGCAGCTTCAGAAATACTTGTTGCACAACGTCCTCCGCTGCGGCAAAGTCGAGCCCGCTGCAACACGCATAGGCCACCAAAGCTGAGCCGTATTTCTCGTACAGAGCCTTCACTTCAGCTGCTTTGAGTGTGTTTGTGACCAACGTCCATGTCCCGCATTTCTCTCTCAACGATATGACACGTGAACTGAACAATTTTGTCTAAATCCGCGTGGTTTTTCTTTGCTTACTTGCAACTGCTGGCGGCAAACAGGGAAACTACTGCCATGTCCATTCCTCTTTCTCTTGTTGGTAAGGTCGCACTCATCTCCGGCGGCTCGCGCGGCATCGGCGCGAGCACCGTACGAATGTTCGTCGCCGCCGGCGCCAAGGTGGCCTTCAGCTACCGGAGCGCGCGGGACCAGGCGGATGCTTTGGCAAAAGAGTGCGGTTCAGCCGTCTGTCACCCGATCGCCAGCGATCTTAACAACCCGGAAGCAGCCCGCTCGCTCGTAGCGGAAACGGTCAAGCACTTTGGCCGATTGGACATCCTAGTAGCAAACCACGGCGTCTGGCCGCCAGAAGACGTGCCCATCGAGCGCATGACCGACGAACAGTGGCGTTCGACCATGTCCATCAATCTCGACGGCGTGTTTGGCCTGGTCAAGCACGCCGTAGCCCAAATGAAATTGCAGCCCCGCCAGAATGCACCAGCCGGACACATCGTGCTGATCAGTTCCACCAGCGGCCAGCGTGGAGAGGCCTTTCACTGTGACTATTCCGCAACCAAGGGAGCTCTGATCAGCATGGTGAAGGGGCTGTCGACGGAGTTGGCCCCGGCGCGAATCTATGTGAACTGCGTTGCCCCCGGCTGGGTTGACACCGACATGAGCGTTGGGGCGCTTGCCGATCCCAAGACCGGAGACCTTATCCGCCGCACCATCCCCTTGGGCCGCGTCGGCACTCCGGAGGAGATTGCCGCTCCCGTGCTGTTCCTGTGCACCGAACATGCCAGTTTCATTACCGGAGAGATCTTCAACGTAAATGGCGGCGCGGTCCTTGCCGGGTAAGATGGTGGGATAAGGCAGTTGGATAGGGGCGGTTAGATATGGCACAAAAACCGGCTTCGCAAGCTTGCATTCTGCCCGTTTTCTGCATCCAAGGAATTTAGAGGAGCTTTGACTACTGCGGGCAGGAAACCCACAAGAAACGCTACAATTCTGATTTGCACTCGACTCCCTCAAGTGGAATGAAACGGTTTCTCCCCATTCTGGTTTTGGTGTGTTCGGCTGTGTCCCAGGCGTGGGAGCGGCCGGGGACCGCCGCTGCTCAAGCGTCGTCTCAGGCCGCGCCGGAGTCCTCTGGAGCGGCGCCCGCGATTCCGGCAGACCAGGAAAATGCCCGCAAAGCCAAAGCCCTCGTCGACCAAGCCATCCAAGCGCTGGGCGGGCAGACCTACCTCACCATCCGCGACCGCGAGCAGATAGGACGGGGCTACAGTTTCCATCACGGACGGTCCTCCGGCAACGGTGTGGAGTTTTGGAGCTTCGTTCAGTTCCCCGACAAAGAGCGGGTCGAGATCACCAAGCAACGCGACATCGCGTCCTTGTACGTAGGTGATAAGGGATATGAGATCACCTACAAGGGCGCGCATCCCCTCGAGGAGAAAGAGACCGTCGATTACCTGCGCCGGCGCCGCTTCTCCCTCGACACGGTCCTTCGTACCTGGGTCAGCGATCCCGCCGTCGTGTTTCTGTATGAAGGCAACGCGATCGCGGCGCAGCATCCGGCGCTGCAGGTAACGCTGATCAACTCCAAGAACGAGGCCGTTACTCTCTATTTCGACGCCGACACGCATCTTCCCATCAAGAAATCTTTCGAGTGGCGCGATCCTGTCGACAAGCAGAAGAATCTTGAAGAAGAAATTTACGAAAACTACCGTCTCGTCCAGGGCATAATGGCGCCGTTCAATCTCACCCGCTATTTCAACGAGGACATGGCCGGCCAGCGCTTCATCTTCGCGGTGACCATTAACCAGGGTCTCGACCAATCCATGTTCGACCCCAATTCCGGCTACAACCCCAATAAACAACCCGGCAAGCAACCAAACAAGCGCTGAGAACGATTCATTTCTTCGAGAGCAGTTTCCGTTCTAGCTACCCAGTCCCCCGCCAGGAAAGACCCAGCTACCCCCGTAACCTATTGTGCGGAATACGGTTTCAGCGTCCGGCATGCGCCGGCTGGACCGGGCCCAGCCCACCATTCCGCCACGGAGTGTGGCTTTTTTGCCACAGACAGTTTTTTCGACGCGGGCAGTAAGCTACTGCGTTCACAACAAAACAGACGGTTCATTTTTGACCCACGAGCAGACAATTCGCGCCGCGGTGGAATGCAGTGGCGTCGGGCTGCACAGTGGCGCTCCGGTTGCCATGCGCATTCTTCCGGCGAAGTCCGGCACCGGCATCGTCTTCCGCCGCACTGATCTAGACGGCTTCGAAATCGAGGCCGTCAGCCGCAATGTG
>JADGNQ010000008.1 GCA_017883385.1 Candidatus Sulfotelmatobacter sp. | reverse complement strand
TGCAGCGGGTTTCTGGTCGGCGGCTCGGGGGCGAGGAGTTGTGGGACGCGGCGGAGGAATTGCTCGATCGCGATCGTCCAGGGGACTTCAATCAGGCAATGATGGAGTTGGGGGCGACTGTGTGTACACCGCGAGCGCCGGGGTGCCTGACTTGTCCGGTGGTCGACCTGTGCGCGACGCGGGGGGAGATGGCTGGAGCGGCGAAGGCTACGCCGCAGAAGAAACGCGAGATTCACTATGCGCTGGATTTCCGGGACGAAGACGGCCGCGATGCCGCAGTGTTTTTGGTGCAGCGTCCGCGGGCTGCGTCACTGATGGCGGGGATGTGGGAGTTGCCGGAGATGGCGGGTACCGCAGTGGGTGCAGGCAAGAAGCAGATTCCTCATTCCTCTCGGAATGACAAGGGGAAGGGTCGCGTTCGCGATGAAACTCCGACTCCTCTGTTCACGGTGCGCCATTCGATCACGGTGACGGACTACACGGTGCGGGTGTGGCGCAACCCGGCTCCAGCCGGGACCAGTGGGCAGTGGTTTCCAGTGGAGCGGTTGGGGCGAGTGGCGCTCACCGGACTAGCACGAAAGATCTTGCGCAAGGCGAAGATCCTCCAGGAATGATCGGCCTCGGTGCTAGCATGATCATTATGGGCTTGCGGCGAATATCTTCCGAGGAAATTGCGAACAGCGTCACACATGGCTTCGGCCTGGCGCTGAGTCTGGCAGGACTGGTGGTTCTGATTGTGGTGGCCGCGCTGCACGGGACCGTCATCGGCATCGTGAGTTGCACGGTGTATGGCGCGACGCTGGTCTGCCTCTACGCCGCGTCCACGATTTACCACGCCGCCTGGGCGCCGCGCTGGAAGCGGGTTCTCAAGATCGTCGACCACAGTTGCATCTACCTGCTCATTGCCGGAACCTACACGCCGTTCATGCTGGTGGCCTTGCGCGGAAGTTGGGGATGGACTCTGTTCGGGATCGTGTGGGCGTTGGCGCTCGGGGGCATCGTTTTCAAGCTTTGGTTCGTCGATCGGTTTTCCATTGCTTCGACTGTTTTTTATCTCTTGATGGGATGGTCGGTGGTGATCGCTGTGAAGCCACTGATCAGGGCGCTGCCCGCGCCGGCGCTGTTGTGGGTGGTGGCGGGCGGACTGGCGTACACGGTGGGTGTGATCTTCTTTGCTTTGCCGAGAGTGCGGTACTGTCATGCCGTGTGGCACGGATTTGTGCTGGCCGGGAGCATCTTCCACTACGTGGCGATTCTGCAGTATGTTGCTCCGGCGCGGGCGTGATGGTGATTGATTGCGTGTCTAGGCAGAAGGTGGAATCTCAATGAGGCCGCGTTCGTCATTGCTACCTTTGCAGGTTGCTGCAGTGGCGGTGAGCTTTTTGATGGTTAGTGCGATTGCCGAGGCCCAAGACGCGACGGGCAGCGCAACACCGGCGACTGGGGTGGTGCTGACCAAGTTGTCACCGCCGGTTTATCCGCCGCTGGCGCGTCAGGCGCGAATCATGGGAGATGTGACGGTGCAAGTCTTGATCCGCAAAGATGGGAGCGTTGCGTCAGCTGAGGTGATCAGCGGGCATCCCATGCTAAAGCAAGCCGCTCTCGATAGCGCCCAAAAGTCGCAGTTTGAATGCCGGGGTTGCAACGACGAGGTAAGTTCATATCCAATGACCTACACCTTCGGCCGTCTTGACGACGGGAAGCCCAGAGAAGTTGTCACGGAGCAGCCAGTCCACTCGCCCAAGTGCCTATATTTGTGGAAGTGCGGCGTCGGACGCACGTCCACATGGCAGTGCCCCGAGAACCGTCCATCGGAAACGACAGAGTCCCAAGGCCACGTGACGATACTTGCATCGACCGTGTGTATTCAAACAGACACGGCTTATTGAAACGAACCTAGCCTTACGCTCATCCAAAGCCTTACGCTCATCCAAAAAGGCTGTGGCGGCCTGAGAGTCAGGCTAGAGGAGAAATGAATGACCGCATTGGCAACCGGCACAAGAGCGCCGGAGTTTGAGTTGAAGACACTCGATGGCAAGCGCTTTTCGCTCGGCGATGAGCTCGCACGCGGGCCAGTCGTGCTGACGTTCTTTAAGGTGTCGTGTCCAACATGCCAGTATGCGCTTCCGTTCTTCGAGCGGCTGCACAAGGCGTACGCCGGGAAGGGCGTCACGCTGGTCGGCGTTTCGCAGAACAGTGCCAAGGACACAGCGGCGTTTAACAAGGAGTTTGGCGTGACGTTCCCTGTGCTGCTCGATGACACGCATTCCTATCCTGTGTCGAATGCCTACGGACTGACCAATGTGCCGACCATCTTCTGGATTGCACAGGATGGGGAGATTGACGTTTCCAGCGTGGGATGGATGAAAGCCGACTTCGAGGAGATCAACCGCAAGATGGCGGAGGCGGGGAAGAGCGCGCCCGCCGGGGTGTTCAAGCCGGGCGAGGATGTGCGGGACTTCCGCGCTGGTTGAGGGTCGAAGAACTAGCCGCCGGTCCGGCGGATGAAGAATGCCGAGCTTGCGCTCGGCGAACGGGTGAGAGACCCGTCACACACAAGCAAAACAAGACGAACCCAGCGGAACCTGCGCCATCCGGACACGTCCGGGTGGGTGCATGTTCCAGGGGTGGGTGCACTCTCGTGCACGGGATCGGCTCAGTTCTCGTGCCAGCGGGGACGCGCCCTCCTTTACAATCTTCCCAGACTTTCACGAAAAGACAGCCTTCCAGCTGGCGCCGCTTTGTTGGGGGAGAGACCTAAATCTATGCAAAGAATGCCAAAGATTCTTTCGGCGTGTCTCATGGTGTGCCTGAGCCTGCCCGGCTGGGCGGAGGGTGGAGCGGGCGGTGCGAAGGGCGCGAAGTCGCCTTCGATAAAGCTGCCGGGGGCCGCGTTTGTGGCCCTCGAGACCATCAATCCCGAGCACATTCGCTGGCATGTGCGGTATCTGTCGCATGATCTGCTGGAGGGACGCGGGACAGGGCAGCGCGGGGGTGACATCGCGGCCGAATACATCGCCACGCAGTTTGCCGAATATGGGCTGAAGCCGGCCGGCGATCACGGGACTTACATGCAGAAGGTGCCCTTGGTCGGGATTACGACGCTGCCGGAGACTCAGTTTTCACTCGTGCCCAAGCGAGGCGAGACCATGAATCTGAAGCCGCTCGATGAATACGTGGCGTTCGACCAGACGCAGCAGGCGCAGTCGGATGTGGATGCGGACATTGTGTTCGTGGGATTCGGGATTGAGGCGCCGGAATACGGGTGGGATGACTACAAGGGCCTCGACGTGCGCGGCAAAGTGCTGCTGATGCTGGTCAATGAGCCAACGTCGGAGGATCCAAAATTCTTCAAGGGCAAGGCCCTCACCTACTACGGGCGCTGGACCTACAAGTATGAAGAGGCGGCGCGCAAGGGCGCCGTCGGAGTGCTTCTGGTGCACCAGACGCAGATGGCGAGCTATCCGTGGGAAGTGGTGCGGAATTCGAATTCCGGCGAAAAATCAGCTCTGAAAGTTGAGGGTCCCGCGCTGAAGGTGGCGTCGTGGGTGCATCTGGACGTCGCTACGAGGCTGGCTTTGGCCTCGGGAATGAATCTGGAAAAGATGCTGCAGGATGCGCAGTCGCGAGAATTTCGTCCAGTGAGCCTGGGGGCGAAGCTCAAGGCGCACATGGTGAGCAAGGTCCGGAACTTCGAATCGAACAACGTGGTGGCGATTCTGCCGGGCTCGGATCGCAAATCGGCCGATGAGGCAGTGATGTACACGGCGCACTACGATCATTTCGGCATTCGTCCCGACATGCCGGGGGACAATATTTTCAATGGCGCTGAAGACAACGCCACGGGATGCGGCATCCTGCTGGAAGTGGCGCGTGCGTTTGGCACAGCAGCGCAGCATCCGCGGCGGTCGATTCTATTCGCGGCGGTTACGGCTGAGGAGCAGGGACTGCTCGGCTCGGAGTATCTGGGGAAGCATCCGCCGATTCCGGCGGGGAAGATCACGCTGGATTTGAACTACGACGATGTAAAACCGCTGGGAGCGCCGGAGGAAGTGGAAGTTTCCGGAGCGGAGCGGACTGATTTCTATCCGTCGGTCCAAGCGACGGCGAAGGAGTTCCGGCTGGCAATCCGTCCGGATGCACGGCCGGAGGCGGGGCACTTCTACCGGTCCGATCATTTCAGCATGGCCCGGGTGGGCATTCCGTCGTTCTCGATCAATGAAGGGATGAAGTACAAGGGACACAGCGAGGGCTGGGGGCTCGACCAGGAGCGCGAATACGTCGAGAAGCATTATCACCAGCCCAGTGATGAATACCATCCTGAGATGGATTTTGTCGGCGACTCGGCGATGGCTCGGTTTGGATTTGCCCTGGGCTGGGAAGCGGCGAGTCTGCCCAAGCTGATCGGATGGCAGAGGGGCGACGAGTTTGAGGCGGTTAGGGCGAAGAGTCAGTAGAGCGAGTTGCGAACCGACCAGGTCATTACAGTTTGACTAAACGGACCGTCGAGCTTCGCTCGACTGGACAGCCGGGGGCGGCTGTCCCCACATTTCCCACATGGGTCTCTCACACTTCAAATTCAACGCTTCAACATCCCCACTCTAGCCGCAAAGAACGCCGCTGGAATGGGGCACCCGCACCATTGTTCGCACCCTCGTTTGCACCATCGTTTAGGCCAATCAGAATCAGTGGTTTAAGCCGGTAACCTAGGTAACTTTAGCGGCGCTCCTCTGCATGCTAACCTCGACATGTCCTTTTGTAATCAGCAACTTCCAAACAGAATTCTGACTCTGGGATGCCGAGACTTCCTATTTTTCGCCTGGGCGGAGCGCCGGACAAACCGGAGCTGCCGAATCTGGCTGCGTCCACACCCTTCGTGTCACTTGAGGGGCTGAGCGTAGGTGTCGATAATCTGCGGCACGATGTCGTACTGAGCACGCGCTTTGTTGAGGCGGCGCGGGCGCAGATTGCGCGCTTGATCGCGCGCAATGGCGACTTGGAGGGATTGCTGGCGGCGGAGGCTCCCGTATCAACGCAGGGGCCGTCGTGGATGAGGGACCAGGCAGGCAAGGCGACCCCTCCGAAAAAGGATCCTTCCGAGTGGCGATCCCTGCTGACCGAGCTGCAGGTCGCGTCGCTCAATCGCGCCAAAAAAGAATTCAAGCTGTCGGTCGACCTGCTGGCACGGCTGGCGGTGACGAAGTTTCTGCGCACGGAGATGAACCAGCAATTCCTGCAGGTGCTGGAGCGGTGCCGCGTGCTGCTGAAGAGCTACGACAACATGCGGCAGCAGAAGGCGCACGAGTACCGTGAACGGCTTGCGCAGTTCCAGGTGCGGAAGAAGATCATTCTGCGCAAGACGGGACAGGAAATTTTCGAAACGCTGCGCGAGGTGGAGAAAAGCACGCTGGCGCGCACGCGGCGGTCGCTCTTCGGCGAAGAGACCAGCGGCGGAAGCTATTTCACTTATCCGCTGTTCTTGAACCGGCTGCTGTTTTCCGAAGACGGGCGCGATGACTTCCTGTGCGCCGAGCATTACGTAATGCTGGGAAACTGGGACCGCGATTCGGACCGTTATGGCCGGATGCGCGAGGTAGCTTCCGGTTTTCTTCGTTCGTTATACGGCGAGGAAGTGAGCACGGAGACAATCGATGCGTGGATGAATGTCCCCGAGAATGCGCGGGCGCTGGTGGGAACGGGGACGCCGGATGAGTCCGACGAGGGATTGCAGCAACAGGAGCGCCTGGCCGCGTGGGTACGGCTGCTCGAAGACGAGCGCGTGATGGAAAACGTGATCGCCTCGTACCACGTGGTGCCGCTGCTCAACGAATATGCTCCGCGCATCAATCCGCAGCAGTTGAAGAATGCTCTGATCGACCGCACGGAATGCGACCGGGTGGAGCGCATGATTCAGGACCACGGAAAGCTCTCGCCCACCAGCCTGTATGCGGCGGTGGCAAAAGTCGCGGCCTGCCGTGGGGCGGAGCGGGCTAAAGTGGCTGCGCGCTTCCTGGGAGATTTCTTCCACTACCACCGCGACTTGCGCCGGCTTGAGATTCTGAACGGCGCCCTCGATTCCGTGAACCTGGTAGCCAACGAACGCCTGCAGGAAATGTCGCGGGTGAACGGGACGCTCTATGAGTTCCTGCTTCCCGAGGAACAGGGCCAGACAGACTCGGAACGCGTGCTGCGCCACGTCGTGCTCAAGGCCGATGTACGGGACTCGACGCGGCTGACGCGGACCATGATGGAGAAAGGTCTGAATCCCGCGTCGTACTTCAGTCTGAATTTCTATGATCCGGTGAACAAGCTGCTGGAAAAATACGGCGCGAAGAAGGTGTTCCTGGAAGGCGACGCTATCATCCTGGCTATTCTGGAGCGTGAAGGCGAGCCCGGGCTGGCGGTGAGCCGCATGTGCGTGCTGGCGCGCGAGATCATTGAAATCGTCCGCGGATACAACGAACTGATGCAGCGGTCGGCCATGCCAGGGTTGGAACTGGGCGTAGGCATTACGCTGCAGGAGTCGGCGCCACTATACCTGATGGATGGCGAACATCAAATCATGATCTCTGAGGCGCTAAACGAGAGCGACCGCATGTCCTCGTGCAACAAGCGCGCGCGCAAGGTGATGGAGCCACAGGCCGGACCGTTCCACGTGTACGCGTTTCAGGCGGCGGAAATGGCT
This sequence comes from Candidatus Sulfotelmatobacter sp., assembly GCA_017883385.1. Classification (GTDB taxonomy): domain Bacteria; phylum Acidobacteriota; class Terriglobia; order Terriglobales; family Acidobacteriaceae; genus Sulfotelmatobacter. The sequence goes on along the minus strand of JADGNQ010000008.1, from coordinate 77,930 downwards.
GCGGATGGGAACCCGGAAGACGTGATCCTGAGCTTCAACCTGGGCGGGATTCGTCTGAACGAAGGTGCGTTCCGCCAACTGCAGCAGGAGATTACGCTCGAGCCCCTGAAAGTGCGGTTGCCTCCTCAGCTCGCGTCGTCAGATAAAGGGGAGTACCGCCTGTTCAGTGCGACCGTGCCCGTGGACCACGACATCTTCCGCAAAATCGTCGTCCGCGAGAGCCGCATTCCGCGCATCGATCCCGCCGACTTTTCAGTCAAGGGATGGACGGAGCGCTTGTATTACGAAGTCTGCACCGATCCCGCGATCTACTCGGCGCTGGAACGGCGGAAGGCCGCCAAGGGCTAGTGATCAGCCTGTCGGCGCTCGCATCAGCCTCTTCACAGAGACGTTTCCGGCAACATCCCCTAACTACACACTCATCCAGCGCATATTGGTTCGGCATGATTGTGGCGGATAAGTAGCGAACCAGGTCTCTACTAGAAATTTGTTCCTGTTCGCGGGGGGCGGAAGGGAATCTGAAACGTGGCCTCGACGTCGACCGGCTCTCCGTTCTTTGTGGCGGGGCGGAATTGCCATTGCCCGACGGCTTGGCTGGCGAACTGGTCGAGGCGGTCGTCGACGCCGCGCAACACACGCACATTACCCACCGTACCGTCAGCGTGGATAACCGCATAGAGAATCACCGTGCCCGCAACATTCTCACGGATCAACTGTAAGGGGTAGGCGGGATCGACTTTGCGCGTGGCGGCGGGCTGGGAGAGATCGGCTGCGGGTGCGTTCGCGTCATGGTTGCTGAAGTGGTTGTTCGAGTCATGATTGTTTAAATCGTGATTGAGTTCGGCGAAGCGGATAATCCAACTGCCGCCCGCGGAGTTCAGGTTCGGCATGTTGAGCGTCAGGGAGTAGAACTTGCGGTCACCGAAAACGGCGCGCTCCGGCTCGGAGAGTTTGGCCGCGCTATCCGGCTGCATACGGCTGGCCGGGGCGCTGGTTACGCGCGGCGGATGGACGCTGGCGGTGAGATTCGGGTTGACCGCACTTGACGGCGCGTTCCCGGCAGCGGGGTCGCCCGCGACGGATGACGTTTTCGACGGAGCGGCCACGCTCCCCACGTAGAGTCCGGCGGGAACATCGCTCGTTCCTTTTCCCTTGGATCCCACTCCATTCTCTTTGCCACGGCCGTTAGCGTGGCTATCGGTGCCCGCGGAAGTGTCTCCGGTGGACGAACCAGGCGAGCCCGACGCTCCGGGACGACCTTCGGGCGTGGCCGCGAATGTGCCGCGCCGGTTGCCGGGCGGCGGGTCAGGCGGCGCGCCCACAACCGGATGCAGGTTCAGCGCGATCACTCGGCCGCGCGATCCAAAAGCCTCCCCGGAAGATCCCGACGCTGCAAGCGACGGAGCCGGAGCAACCACCTGGGGAACGAGACCGACAGCGGACGATCTGCCTCCTGGAATGGCTCGCTGTTTGCCGACAGCCAGCTGGGGCGCGGGGGCAATCACTGAGCTGCGTCCGATGTTCAAATCTCCAAGGGGACGGTTGGATGCAACCTCGACGCTGGGCGGAGGCGCTATGACGGCGGGCTGCGGAGCTTGAAACGTGGCCGTGGGAGATTGGCGCACGTCCACAGGCGGAGCCACCACGGAAGTTTGCAGCATGGGCCGGTCGCGGCGACGAGTGAGCTGGGCCGCGTCGGGCGGTGGGGCCACCACAGACTGCACCTGAGGCGCGATCCGGGTAATTTCGGCGGCGGGAGTCAGCGGGACGGCCGGGATCGCCAACCGCGGCTTCTCCAATCTGTCGGACATCTTGTCGGACCAAGCCACAATGTTGGGCAGCGGAACGTCGTGCTTCAGCCTGACGTTTGGCGCGGCAACGATGGTCTGCGAACGGTTGTCGGCCTCAGGCGGTACAGAAATGATGGGCTGTCGGGAAAACCCCGGATCCGCTTTCCTCGGCCGCTCGGCTTGCGCGCTGCGGGTATCCAGTGGCGGAAGGTATTCCGCGGGCTGGTAGTAAATCACCTGGGAATGATCGAAGGTTGGCCTCAGAACCGCTTGGGGCTGCAGTGCAAAAAAGCGAGTGAATCCAATGAGCAGCGCACAGGCGATAAGGTGGCAGGCTCCAGACTCGAAGAAGCGGCGCCAGGGGAGTCCGCGTTTTACGAATACATCGGGCCAGAAAGGCGCCGGGGCCGACTGGAGTTCGAGCCGGGGAAGGTGGCGCGGAAGAACCAAGTCGCGCAGGTTGCCGAAGAAGACTCGCGGCCACGAAGGCAGTTCGACCAGAAGCCGCGGAACGGGCGCGGGCTGCGGGGTTTCGCTGGTGAGCCAGGCTGCGAACATCCTGTCTATAGTAGATGCGAGAAGGGGAGTTGGGATAGCCGGGAGGACATCGCAGAGCCGAATTAAAATCCGATCTGGAACTGTGCTCTTCCAGTCGTGGTCCCGCGCATGCCCGCGCACGTCCCTGCCCGTAGAGAACGTTTATAATCTTGGATTCGGCATCTGCCGCAATTCTCACCGTAAGGACACACTTTGCTCGATTTCTTAGGCGATTTACGACGGACGCACATGTGCGGGGCGTTGCGCGCCTCCGACGCCGGCCACAAGGCTGTGCTCATGGGATGGGTAAACAAGCGCCGCGACCACGGGAGTCTGCTTTTCATCGATTTGCGCGACCGGACGGGCGTGACCCAGGTGGTTGTGAACGCTGACCGCGATGCGGCGATCCACGAGAAGGCCGGAACTTTGCGCAATGAGTACGTCATTGCGGTCACCGGCACGGTGAAGCTGCGCGACGCCAACACGGTCAACGCGAACATGCCCACTGGCGAAGTGGAATTGGTGGCGGAGGAACTGCGCATTCTGAACGAATCGAAGCTGCCGCCCTTCCTCCCCTCGGACACGGCGCTGACCAATGAAGAAACGCGGCTGAAGTATCGCTATATCGACCTGCGGCGCGACGTGATGCAGTTCAACATCGAAACCCGGCACAAGGTCGCGAAGGCCATCCGCGACTATCTTTCGGCGCAGGGATTTTTCGAGATCGAAACTCCGTTCATGACGCGGTCGACTCCCGAGGGCGCCCGCGACTATCTCGTGCCCAGCCGTGTGCAGCCGGGGTCGTTTTATGCCCTGCCGCAGTCGCCGCAAATGTTCAAGCAGATTCTGATGATCTCCGGGTTCGACAAGTATTTTCAGATCGTGCGCTGCTTTCGCGATGAAGACCTGCGCGCCGACCGCCAGCCGGAATTCACCCAGATCGATCTGGAAATGTCGTATCCGCAGGCGGAGCGCGTGTGGGAGGTGGTCGAAGGATTTTTGACAGCGGCATTCCAGGCTGCCGGCAGCGAGATCAAGACGCCGTTTCCGCGCATGGACTATGACGAGGCGATCCGTCTGTACGGGATCGACAAGCCGGATTTGCGGCTGCCCGCGTTTATCGACGTGCGCGAATGCCTCACGGCGGAAAACCTGCTGGAACTGGCGATCAACGCGAACCTGCCCGTAATTGCGATCCGCACGGCCAAAGTCGGCGAGCTTTCGCGCAAGGAACGCGACGACATCAAGCCGATGTTCCACGCCAAGGGCGGTGCGAAGATTTTCGAAGACTTCAAACGCATCGGCAACAAGTTCCCCGAGGCGGCGGCCGCGATCGCGAAGAAAACCGGGATGGAGGAAGGCGATCTCGTCGTGCTGGTGGCCGGGTCAGCGCAGGCCGGGCCGCAGACCGCCATGCCCTCCCATCGCAAGGTCACTCCCGCAGAACTGGCGATTTATGCGTCGGCGGGGTTGCTGCGGCTGGCGCTGGCGCAGAAGTATGCCGATCGGCATGGCATTTTCAAAAAGTCAGGCGACCCCGCGAAGGATTTTCGCTTCCTGTGGGTCACGAATTTCCCCATGTTTGAGTGGGACGAAGGCGAGAAGCAGTGGATGGCGGCGCACCATCCGTTTACTTCGCCGCATGAAGAGGATATGGGCTTGCTCGAGGCCGGCGTCGAGTCTCTGAACGATCCGCAGTCGTCTCTGAGCGCGGTGCGCGCGCTGGCCTACGACGTCGTGTTGAACGGCACGGAATTAGGGTCGGGGTCGATTCGTATTCACCGGCAGGATATTCAGAGCAAAATCTTCCGCGCTCTGGGCATGACCGACGAAGAAGCCAAGGCGCGCTTTGGATTCTTTCTCGAGGCGTTGGAATATGGCACGCCTCCGCATGGCGGGATTGCACTGGGGCTCGACCGCATCGTGATGATTCTGGCAGGGGCCGAGAGCCTGCGTGAGGTAATTCCATTCCCAAAGACCGCGCGCGCCGTGGATTTGATGGTAGACGCGCCGACCCCGGTCGATGAGCGCCAGTTGCGGGAGTTGGGGATCCAAGTAAAGAAAGTAACCTCTTGACACTCGTCGTCAAGAGGGCCCAAAATCTGCGGATTATGAAGAGCCTTGTCGTCGGTGGCATTCTTCTAGGTCTGCTTTCGTGCGCAGGATTGGCGCAGCAGGGTCTCGCCGTTCCGCAAGCGGACCGCATGCAAGTGGACCAGGTACTGCAACGGTATTTGTCCGCTTATCAGCACAAGAGCCTGGAAGAGCTCGTGGCGGTTTGGCCGGACCTGGAGAAACAGAAAAAGGAATTCGGCAAGATCAAACATCACTTCGCGGACGGCAGCATAACTGACGAGCAAATGACAGTGACACCGTTGGACGTTCAGCCCACGAGTGACGGTGTTGTGGCACGTGTAGAACGCCAGGAGAAGTTCGTGAAAACGGAGAGCACGACTTCACTTTCCGCCGGAGAACTTCTGGGCACCGTTATGACCCCGACAACGAGCGTGAAGAAAAAGGACATTCAGAAGGCTGACAAGGTGTGGATCATAATGCGTCGCACGAACGATAACTGGATCATTCTTTCGATCAGCGATAAGAATCCTCTGCCTGCCGCCAGACCAGTTGCTTGACTGTGCATTCGCGGCAAACTCCACTCATGCCAAACCGTAGGCTATTGTCCCTGATCGCTCTTGTCCTGGTGCTGTTCTTTTCCTCGGCCGCACAAAATGTTCTCGCCCTACAAGCCACAATCGCAGGGGAACTGCCTCTGATCGAGCAGGGGAAGTTCACCCTGCACAAATTTGAGCAGGCGATCGGGCAAGAAACCTACGAACTTCGGCGTGACGGCGACTCAGTGGTTGCAAAGATCGATTTCAAGTTCACGGACCGGGCTTCGCCGGTTCCCCTTTCGGCCACCTTTCGCGGCACGCACGACCTGACGCCGCAGGCCTTTGAGATCAAGGGCCGCACCGCGCGCAGCGTTTCGATCGACGAAGCCGTAACCGTCGATAACGGCACGGTTCACTTCCGTACCCGCGACAAGCAGAACGATTCCGCTGTGCCCTCCGGGCCGTTCTTCACCGTCGCGGGATATGCTCCGACGACCATGCAAATGCTTATGGTCCGCTACTGGGCCACGCACGGTTCACCGGCGCAACTCGCAACACTTCCGAGCGGCACGGTGAAAGTCGAACCCCACGGGCAGGACACGATTCGGCTTACAGGGAAAGACGGTGCGAAAGACGAGAAGCTCGACCGCTACACCATCGAGGGCTTGATCTGGGGACGCGAAACGCTGTGGTTCGACGCCAATCGCAATCTGGTCGTCGCGATTACGACCGACGCCGAATTCGATCACTTCGAAGCCATCCGCGACGGTTACGAGAGCGCGCTGGGAGATTTTGTGGGACGCGCCGGGGCTGACGGCATGAATGCTCTGGCCGAGATCTCCAAAACGATCTCCGGCAGCCACGCCTCGACGCTCGCCATCGTTGGCGGCACGTTGATTGACGGAACAGGCGCCGCACCTGTGCCGGATGCGGCGGTCGTGATTCATAACGGACGCATCGTCGCCGCAGGTCCGCGGTCCAAAGTAAAGATTCCCAAGCATGCGAACCTGGTGGATGCACACGGCAAAACTATTCTGCCCGGGCTTTGGGATATGCACGCGCACTTCGAGCAGGTGGAGTGGGGACCAATCTATTTGGCGGCGGGCGTGACTACGGTGCGCGATTGCGGCAACGAGTTTGAATTCATCACGGCCGTACGCGACGCCATTGCGCAGGGACGGGGCCTCGGTCCGCGGCTGCTTCTCGCGGGCATTGTCGATGGCACGGGCACTTACACCATCGGCGTCGAGCGCATCGACACGCCTGAGCAGGCGCGCATGTGGACCGACCGCTACCACGCGGCTGGCTTTGAGCAGATGAAGATTTACAGTTCCGTCAAGCTGGAAGAACTGAAGGTCGTCGCCGACGAAGCGCATCGTCTGGGCATGACCGTGACTGGACACGTCCCGGAAGGATTGAACGCATATCAGGCAATTGGTGCAGGACAGGACCAGATCAATCACATTGATTACGTCGCCGACATTATGAGGGCGCCGCTTCCCGAGAATGCCACGCGCCTGGACAGGTTCAAAGCCAAGGCGAACATCGACCTCGAATCGCCGGAGGCGCAGAAGGCTCTGGCGTTTCTTAAGGACCATCACACCGTGGTTGATCCAACCATCGCGCTCATGGAGTTCTTCACCGCAACCTCCGCAAAACCGCCCGCCAGCTTTGAGCCCGGTGTCAACAAGGTCGCTCCCGAACTTGCGGAACAGCTCACCGATGTGGAGCCACCGTCGGAACGCTCGAAGATCGGTGAAAAAGTGTTCGAGAAGGAATTGGCCATCGTCGGAGCGCTGCATCGCGCGGGAATTCCGGTTGTCGCCGGCACTGATCAGACGGTTCCGGGGCACAGCCTTCACCGCGAAATCGAATTGTATGTGCAGTCAGGCTTCACCCCGATGGAGGCGATCCAGGCTGCCACGATTGTGCCGGCGCGAGCGATGGGACTCGAGAAGGAGTCCGGAACGGTGGAGAAGGGAAAACGTGGCGACCTCATCCTGGTCAACGGCAATCCACTCGACGATATCCGGAATGCTCGCAATGTCGAGTACGTGATCACGAACGGGACCATGTATCACACGGCAGAACTCTGGCAGAGCGTGGGATTCAAGCCGTGATGACTCGGTGTGGAATGGCTCCGTGGTATGGCCCATTCCCCCTGTGCTAGTCTGCCTGCTATGCCAGACCGCACTTCTTCCCAGCGCAAAAAGATCAAGAAAGCTCCGTCTCAGGCGTCTCGAAAATCTTCTCGCCAAGAGCAGGGCAAGTCTGCGGTTTCAGGCGCTCGCCCTTCCCCGTCCGGCAAACACTATCTCAGCGACAAGGTCTCGCACTTTACTGAGTCCGTCATCCGGGAGATGACGCGGCAGGCGATGCTCTACGGCGCGGTAAATCTGGCGCAGGGGTTTCCTGATTTTCCTGCTCCGGCGGAGATCAAACAGGCAGCCCAGCAGGCAGTGGCGGCGGACGTGAACCAGTATGCGATTACCTGGGGAGCGAAGAATCTCCGGAATGCGATTGCGCGACAGATGGGCGTGTGGCAAGGAATCACCGTCGATCCCGAAAAAGAGATTACGGTGTGTTGCGGGTCGACCGAGGCGATGATTTCGACTTTGCTCGCGGTGTGCAATGCGGGCGATGAAGTCGTCATCTTCGAGCCCTTCTACGAGAACTATGGGCCCGACTCGGTGCTGAGCGGGGCGAAGCCGAAGTTCGTAAAGCTGCGCCCCCCGACGACCGACGGCGGCGAGTGGACGTTTGACGAAGAAGAACTGCGGCGCGCGTTCGACAAGCACACCAAAGCGATCATCCTCAATACGCCCAACAACCCGACGGGCAAGGTTTTCACGCGACCCGAACTGGAATTGATTCGTGACTTGTGCGTTGAGTTCGATGTGCTCGCGATTACTGACGAAATCTACGAGCACATCCTCTACGAGGGCACCGAACATATTTCCATGGTTTCTCTCGAGGGAATGCGCGAGCGCACGGTGACCATCAACGGCATGTCAAAGACCTACAGCGTGACAGGATGGCGCGTAGGATGGGCGGTCGCACCGGAGAAAATTACGAACGCGATCCGCAAGGTGCATGACTTTCTGACTGTAGGCGCGCCCGCGCCGCTGCAGGAGGCCGGCGCCACGGCGTTAAGTCTGCCCGCGGAGTATTACGCCAAGCTGGCCGAGGGATACCGCGTCCGGCGGGATCATTTAATGCCGGCGCTGACGGCAGCGGGGTTCAAGTGTTTTCGTCCACGGGGCGCGTACTATGTGATGACGGACATTTCCGCCTTCGGCTTTAAGGACGATATCTCGTTCGCAAAATACCTGGTGCAGGAAATTGGCGTGGCTTGCGTTCCGGGCTCGAGCTTCTATCGCGATCCGCCGGACGGCGCGCGGCAAGTTCGGTTTGCGTTCTGCAAGAAACCGGAGACGCTGGACGAAGCGGGCCGCCGGCTACGCAAACTGCATGCGAAACCGCCTTCGTAGCCCGGATCCTCGCGGGACAAATGATGATGACGGACCGACAGCCGAAGGCGGCTGTCGCCACATGAGCCTACTTGGTGATCACGCCGCAGGCTACGCGGTCTCCCGAATTTCCTGACGGGTCTGTCTTGTAGTCATCGCCCTTGGCGTGCACTACGATTGCCGCCCCACCATTGCTCAGCAGGGAGTGTGGACCATCCTTGAGGGTCGCGTCCTTATCCTCCAGACGAACCTCCGCTTTGCCCTGGGCATCGACGGTAAAGTTGTTCATGTCGCCGGCGTGGTGACCGTCGGGATTGTCGAAGCCATGCTTCTTGCTGTCGGGATTGAAGTGCCCCCCAGCCGATTTGAAGTCAGGGCCTTCACACTTAGGAACCTGGTGGAAGTGGATGCCATGGTCTCCCGGCGTGAGGTCGTGCAGATGGAGCTCGAGTCCGACGCCCGAGCCCTGATCCCAGATGATTACGTTGCCAACGTCCTTGCCTTGGGCATCCTTGAGGTCAACTTTAGTTTTAGCCGCAGTCTGTGACGGGAGAGCAAGCAGCACGAGGAACAATCCGAGGGTGAGATAAGCAAGGCGTTTCATAGGTTCGAGCCTCCTGGCAGCAGAGATTATAGGCCAATCTCAACCGCTCGTCGTGTCGGCGACAAGCGAAATCGATGGCGTGATTTGTCCACAAAGATGTGGAGTATACTGCGGAGAAGTTCGAAATCCTCCTGGGGAAGAGTGCACTTATGGCGTTGAATGCGGTCGAGCAGGTGGCAGAACAGGTTCCGGCGGACGATTTTCAGGCGCTGGAAGAGAAGATCTATCGCACCATAGAGATGTACAAGGCGGCGCGCCAGTCTCAGGCCGTGGCCGAGCGCGATTCGCAGCGCCTGCGGCAGCAACTGGAGGAGCGCGAAGAAGAACTGGTGACGCTGCGGCGTGAGGCCGTGCAGTTGAAGAAAGAGCGGGAGGTCATCCGCGGCCGCGTCGAGAAGATGCTGGAGCAGATCGAGTCGATTGCCGAGGCCAGCTAGCACCAGTTGATTGTGCAGGATGAGATGTAGCGAGCTACGTCAGTACGGAGATCGTTATGGCTACAGCTACGAAGGATCAGGCGGTGAGAGACGCGCAGAATGCCAGCGTACGGGTGGAGATTTTCGACCAGGCGTACAACCTGCGCGGGTCCGATCCCGAGTACATTCTGAAGCTCGCGGAATACGTAGACTCCAAGATGCGCGCCGTGGCCGAGGCGACCAATACGATCGATACCGTTCGTCTTGCCGTGCTGGCGGCCCTGAATATTGCCGACGAATATCACTTGCTCAAGAAGAAACAACACGAGAGCGGGGCAACCGATTACCAGAAGCGCGCGCATCTATTATCAGATGCGCTGGATGAAGTGTTGGGCGAAAAACGCAAGGCGGGCTAGTCTGCGCCGCACCGGGACATCCTTCCTCGTTCTCGCGCTGCTCGGCGGCAGCGCTCTTCCTCAGGAAACAACTCTCCGTTCCCAATCCAATGTAGTGCTGGTTCCGGCGCTGGTGAAAGACCAGCAGGGCGGCACTGTGTATGGTCTGCAGTCCAAGGACTTCATCGTGGAAGACGATGGCGTCGAGCAAGCGGCGCGTCTCGACGAGACCCCCGAAGGCCAACCGATCTCGCTGGTTGTGGCCATTCAGCGCGGACGCCGCGCTTACTACGAGTTCCCTCGCATGCAGGGCCTGAAGTCGATGCTGGAACCGCTGTTCAGTATGGGAACGGCCCGAGTCGCCCTGGTGGAGTTCGACAGCCAGGTTGAGCTCACCCGAAATTTCACGAAGGATGCGAGCCTGTTTGCGGACGACCTCAGAAATCTGCAATCGGGTGATGGCGGAGCGACGATCCTGGATGCCGTCGAATACTCGGTGAACCTGCTCAAGAAGGAGCCAGACGAGCGGCTACGAGTGCTGCTGCTGATCAGCGAAACGCGCGATCACGGCAGCCACGCGAAGATTGATGACACCGTGGCGGCGATCGGGCAGAGCAATGCCGTGATGTATGCGCTGGCATTCTCGCCTGCGCTCTCGAACATTCTCGACACCGGACGCGGCACCAACAAGGACGAGATGCAGCAGGGCGTCAACATCCTTGATCTTGCGTACCGGGTGGCGCAGGCAATGCGGAAAAACGTTCCGAGCACAATCGCTTCCATGACGGGAGGCGAGTACGAACTCTTTGCCACGCGGAAGAAGTTCGAAGTGCGGATGAATGACTTCACCAACCATCTGCACAGCCGCTATCTGCTGAGTTTTGCGCCGCAAAGTCCGCATCCGGGGCTGCATCAGATTCGCGTGCGATTGCGAGTGCCGTCGAATGATGCAGGGAATGACACAGTGCTGGCCAGGAGCAGCTATTGGGCCGAGGGGACAAAGTAACGGCAGTCGCTCACGCGCCTCTTTCCCCATCCGGCGCATCGAGACCGGCGTCGAGAACTTCCCGCACTTTGCCGACCAGGGCCGACAAAGTGAATGGTTTAGCCAGGAACCACAGTCCTTCGTCGAGCACGCCATAGTGAACGATGCCGTTGTTGGTGTACCCGGAAATGTAGAGCACTCTTGTCTTCGGGGAAACTCCCTGGATCTGCTCAGCCAACTGGCGGCCGTTCATTCCAGGCATGACCACATCGGTAATCAACAAGCGAATGTCGCGATGGTTGTCCTTGCACATGGCCAGCCCTTCCTCCGGACCGTTCGCGACCAACACTTCATAACCACAATGAGACAGAACCGAGGAACTGAGTTGTCGAAGCTGCGAGTCATCTTCGACCAGCAGAATGGTCTCGGTGCCTCGTAGCGCATTGCTGGGGCGCTTGTCGGCGTCCGGCGTTTCCGCAACCTGATCGACGCACGGAAAGTAAATCTTGAAAGTCGTTCCACGTTTGGGTTCGCTGTAGACCCAGATGTAGCCTCCACTCTGCTTGACGATTCCGTACACGGTCGAGAGGCCGAGGCCGGTCCCTTTGCCAACCTCTTTCGTGGTAAAGAAGGGCTCAAAGATGCGCGCCTGAACTTCCGGACTCATGCCCAAGCCCGTATCGCTCACCGCCAGCATCACGTAATGGCCGGGTGCGATGGGCTGGTGTTCGCTGGCGTAGCCCTGGTCCAGTTGAGCGTTGGCGGTTTCGAGCGTCATCTTTCCGCCGTGAGGCATGGCGTCGCGGGCATTGAGGGCCAGGTTCATGATGACCTGCTCGATCTGTCCGGGATCGGCCTTGACCAAACCCACATCATTGGCAGGAACCGTGAGCACTTCGATGTCTTCTCCGATGAGCCTGCGCAACAGCGAGTCCAGATTCATCATCGTATCGTTGAGATTGATGACCCGAGGCGACAGCACCTGTTTGCGGCTGAAGGCCAGCAACTGACGGGTAATTCCGGCGGCACGCTCGGCTGCCGATTTGATCTGGCTGGTACTGTCGGCCAGGCGACTGGCCGCGGGAACCCCGTCCGCCAGAATCTGCGCGTATCCCAGGATGACCGTCAGAAGGTTATTGAAGTCGTGAGCGACGCCGCCGGCCAGGCGTCCGATGGCTTCCATCTTCTGTGACTGGCGCAGTCTTTCTTCGAGCGCCACACGCTCCGTAACATCTTGCGCGAGCGATGCCACGCCCAGAACTCGTCCGGAATCGTCGACGAGCGGAGTGTTGTACCACTCGCAGGAGATGGTGCGGCCGCTCTTGGTCACGTTGTCGTTCGTGCTCCGCCCTCCGCCGCTCTGCTGCAGCAGGCCTTGCCACACTTCCTCCACATGCTGGCGAAACTGAGGCGGAACGATGAAAGTGGCATGTTGCCCCATGGCTTCGTCCCGGGTGTATCCGAAGATGCGCTCAGCCGAGGGATTCCAGGCGGCAACCCGGAACTTGAGATCCCACTCCACGACTGCCAGCGGGGTGTGTTCGAAGTGAATACGAAGTTTCTGCTGCGACTGCCGGATTTCCTCTTCCGCCCGTTTGCGGTCCGTAATATCGCGGCAGATACCGAGCAGACCAATCACCTGTCCGTTGGGATCGCGAAAGGGGCCCTTCGTCGCAAGGTACAGCCGGGTTACTCCCCCGACAGTGCCGGGCTCCTCGTAGGTTTGCGTCTCTCCCGATTGCACTACCGCGCGGTCCCTCGTCATGATGGCGCGGCCGGCGTCCGGGTTGAATACTTCAGTGTCATCCTTACCCAGCACATCATCGACGCTCCGGCCCAAGATACGTGCCCCTGCGGAGTTCATCATCAGGTAGCGCCCCTCGAGATCTTTGACGAAGACTGCGTCGGTGGTGCCCTCGGTGATGCCTTGCAGAAGGGACAGATTCTTCTCCAGTTCGAGGGAACTGACCAATAGTTGTTTCTGGACCACGAACAAACGCCCGCTGGCGGCCGCGAAAGAAACCATCACCAGAAACACGGACCAGAGAAACTGTTCCTGGGCGATGCTCAGCACCAGCGGGAACACGACCGCAGGAATCAGCAAGGGAGAGAATTGCGCCAGCAGTTGCAAGCGATGCGGACGCGGCTCAACCGACGGTTGCTGCTCGCGCTCGTTCCACGTTCCGGCAATCAAAATGAGCAAGCAGTAACTGACGGTCCAGCACAGGTCAGGCCATGCCCCTTGCCGGTAGTGGCCGGAAGCCTGGTAGTAGAGCGTCCCATTGAGCACGATCCCGTGGACGGCCAGGAACCCACCCACTCGCAGGAAAAACGCCTTCGCGGTTCGATCCAGACTCAGCAGTCCTCGAACCAGGAAACTCAACGCGATTGCGCCAAAAAAGAAAATCCCCGCGTTCAGGCTGCGGAGTTCCATGGATTGGCCCGCGGCCTGCCATCGGGAAGGCACGTAGATCTGCGACAACTCGACCGCCAGCACCAGGGTGCAGACTTGCACAAAATCGCAAACTCGCAACCATCGAAATCCGCTGCCGGGGTCCCGTGGACTCAGAAACAGCGTCATCATCGCGGGAACAATCCAGAAAAAGACCAGGACGTCGCTCGGCCACAGTGTGCCGAGCGGCGCGTGCAAGTAGTCGTAATAGTAGGTGTAGAGAGCCTGGCCAATCGCGGTCAGGAGGGTCGAAAAACAGACGAGGCGCCATACCCGCCTGCCGAAGGGGCTGGCCTGGCGCGAAGCCAGCCAGCACACCGCGGTGCCGGTCAGCGGGGCTGCTGTGTCAATCCAGTCGCCCCACCTCGATGCTGTTTCTGTGCCGTACCGCAGCGCCAGCACCGCCCCATGAACAAGCAACAGGGCTGCCGCCGCTGCCACGGCGGGCGTACGATATTTAGATATCTCTCTCAGACTTCTCCGGCGTTGTCGCCCAGCAGCCAGCCAGTACTCATTGGGGACGATAATGCGTCCCAGAGTATAACCTCACAGCTCGGCAGCAGAATCAAGTACTTCCGTGGTCCGCGTCCGGCGCACTCGCCTCTGGTTGTTCGTGAAGCGTCCTGCGATGACCTGGATTCGCCAGCAGTTTGGGGCAGTCATGAGATTCCGTCTGCGGCTGGAAGCAAGCCCTTCGTGTGAACCCGCATTACTTTAGTTGCAAGCCACCTGCCAACTATTTGCAGTCTTCCACTTGCCAATCCTCCGGGATTTGCCTAGCATCCAGATTGAAAGCCGGCCTGCCGGGTTGGTGATGGCGGGTAACCGATTTTTGAACCAATGCTGAATGAACGGGAGCTCGACTCGAACTAAGATCCGGTGAGCGACGCTCCGCCATGCGGAGATGCCTAAAGGGTCTCGGCGAGCACCCAACGTCTACCGACGGGTTCATTCTCGGCCCCGTTACACGGCACAGTGGGTCGGCTTGATTTTTTCTTTGTGTGGGGCGGACACTCCTGTCCGCCAGGTTTTGACCTTGGCTTTGGTTCTTGTCCGGGGAAACACTCCTCCGCGCTTCGTCCCCAATCCTTTCCTGCTAAACTGACTATGAAGCAGTTCTCGCATCTAACTAAACTGTGTTCCCACAACTATTTCATCTAGGCCGGTTTTTCCTGCCGACGTACGGATTCCTGGTTTCGATGGGCGTCCTCATCGGCCTGTGGATCAGCGTGCGGAATTCCGAGCGCCTCGGGATTGACGGCGACAAGGCCTGGAACCTCGGCATTCTGGTGGTCCTGTGCGGAATCGTTGGCGCGAAGGTACTTTATGTCATCAACGAGTGGAGCTACTACACCGCCCATCCCCGCGAGATCTTCAGCATCGCCACCCTACAGGCGGGCGGAGTTTTTTCCGGAGGTCTGATTGCCGCGTTCGCGGCGGCAGCCTGGTATGTTTGGAAACATCACCTGCCGGCTCTCGGAACTTGCGATGCATTCGGCCCCGGCCTTGCCCTGGGACACGCAATAGGCCGCATCGGCTGCTTTGCCGCAGGATGCTGCTACGGAAAGCCCACCCATCACTTCTGGGGCGTGACCTTCACGAACCCGCTGGCGAACTCCATTACGGGCACGCCGCTCAATATTCCCCTGGAGCCTACACAACTGTTCGAGTCCGCAGTAGAGTTGGCCAATTTCTTTTTCCTCATGTGGCTGCTGAAGCACAGAAAGTTCGACGGCCAGGTGATTGGCGCGTTCATGTTCATCTACGGCATCGCCAGATTCTTCCTCGAGTATCTACGCGACGATCCAGGCCGCGGCTCAGTGTTTGGTGGAGTCATGACCGGAACGCAGTTGATCGCGATTGGACTAGTGCTTGCGGGTGGATTGATCTGGTGGCTGCGTCCGGGGGCTAAGGCAGTTCCAGCGCAGACGGTAAGCGCGATGCGGTAGACGCGAGACCGCGGAGACTTCTACCGGGCGCGTTTCGGAGAGAGCCTGATCTCGAAGACGCTGGACCAGAGTTTCCCAGCGACAAGCAAGCGCTTCCGAATTGGATCACTGCACTCTGGTTACTTGCCGGCGATTCCCTTTCGCGGTGCAATTACCTTTCGGGAGGGACCCATGAGCCGTCTGTTCGGCTTTCTCAGCGTGGTCATTGTAATGGCCATCGGCATGTACATTTATTCCAAGCAGATGCAGAGCTCTTCTGCTCAGGCCGGGGCGAACAATCCGCAGGCCGCCATCAACATCACCGGCGTTAGGAGCGATCTGATCAGCATCGCCTCGGCCGAGCGACGCTACTTCGCCTCCGAAGGAAAGTATGCCTCCCTCGACGATCTCATCTCGACGAACAACATTACCGTTGCCCGCCAGCGTCCCCCTTATACCTATGAGGTCCAAATCAGTTCCGGTGGCTTTCACGTAGTTGCTACCCGTTCCGGTGCCAACGTCTCCGGCACACCGGCGCAGCTTTCCGTCGACGAGAACATGGAGGTCCAAACCTCGGAGTAAGCCGAAGGGTGCCTCCCTTTGTTTTGGAGAAGAACAACGCCCTCCGCTCACAACCGGGTCAACGCATGCTGTGGCGGTTCAACGGCAATCTGCCAGTGAGCCGTCGCTGTTCACCCTGGACAGGGAGATAGTGCTTGGCTCAACCCCTGAAAACAGGCGCTTACACCGACTACGTCTCCCGAGTTGGCGGGCGATGAGCCATTCAAAGCAATAGCCTGTAGTATTCTTCCCTCCGAATGTCGGAAAGGTTTCCAATTCTTATTCCCGTTCCGGCGGACAACGCCGGCCAGCGCCTCGATCAGTTCCTGGTGGCGCGGCTCGACGTGAGCCGGGCACGCGTACAGCAACTCATTTCCCAAGAAAAGGTTTTGGTAAACGATGCTCCCGTCAAGGCCTCACTGAAGCTGCGCGGTGGTGAGCGCATCAGCGTTCTGGGTCAAGCGGAACGCCCTCCTCTCCGCGCCATAGCCGAAGAGATCCCCCTCGACATCGTCTACGAAGACAACGACCTCGCCATAATTAACAAGCCCGCCGGCATGATGGTGCATGCCGGCGCCGGAGCTACCGACGACCAGCGCAATCGCGGAACGCTGGTAAATGCGCTGCTGCATCATTTTGCCAGCCTGTCTGCGGTCGGCGGAGAGATGCGGCCGGGAATCGTCCACCGCCTCGACAAAGAAACCAGCGGGCTGATCGTCGTAGCGAAGAATGACGAAGCCCACCGCAAGCTGGCGGAGCAGTTTGCTCGGCGCGAGGTCAAGAAGACCTACGTGGCGCTTGTGCATGGGTCGGTCAAGAAAGATTCCGGGACGATCGCGGCCAGCATCAGCCGCGACCGGATCCGCCGCATTCGGATGACCACGCGGCACGCGGGCGGCCGCGAGGCGGTTTCGCACTATCGCGTCGTGCGACGACTCGATACCGCATTCGGCAAGCTCACACTAGTTGAAGTCAAGATCGACACAGGCAGGACACACCAGATTCGCGTCCACATGGCGTCGCTGGGACATCCCGTGGTGGGCGACAAGCTCTATGGCGCGCCGGCGGAGTTGAAGCATGGGTCCGGACGCGGGAAACCAGAAGGCGCCGAAACGATTTCCCTGCCACGAAACTTCTTGCACTCAGCACATTTGGAGTTAACGCATCCTCGGACCGGAGAAACTCTCGCGTTCCAGAGCCCCTTGCCGCCGGAGTTGCAAGCATTTCTGACCGTCGTTGGGGGAGACGCTGCGAGCGACCTCCCGGCGAAGAGCGGTGAGAAAGGCTCTCGGTAGTGGTGTGCTTTGAAAGTAGATTCGTATCAGGGCATGCCTTCAGGCGCGCCACACCAGCACGCACCGCAGAGTCGGCTTTAAGCCGTTAGCGCCTTATGGTCTTTTGCGGCGTCCCTGAAGCGAAGCCCTGATACGAATCGTTCTTCTCAAAGCGCACCATTACCGGCCTCTTCAGAGTTTGAGGCACCCGGGGCAGAGACGGATATAATGTCAAAACAGATGCAGACTTTGGGGACTAACAATTTGCTCAAGACGGCCAGACTTGCCTTCCTGGCTCTTTTTGCTGTGGGCGCAACTGCGCAGTCGCCGGCTCCCACTTCGCCCGCGCCAGCGACAGTTCCGGCCACCGAGCAGCAGGCCAAACCATCGCCGACCCCTCCGCCGGCAAGTGGTCCGCCTTCCGAACCGGCTCAGAAACCAGCTGATCCGGGCCCTCCCAGCGACGACACGCTTCTGACCATCCGTGTTCCCACCAACGAAGTGAATGTGGTGTTCACGGTGACCGACAAGCACGGCAAGCGCATCACCGACCTCAAGCAGGCCGATTTCCGCGTCGTCGACGACAACAAGCCGCCGGATGAAGTCCGCAGCTTTCACGCAGAAGCCAATCTGCCTCTACAAGTTGGACTGCTCATCGATGCCAGCAACTCGGTGCGGGACCGGTTCAAGTTCGAGCAGGAATCGGCCATCGAGTTTCTGAACCAGACGGTTCGGGTGCGCTACGATCGCGCGTTCGTGGTGGGCTTCGATGCGACACCCGAGGTCACCCAGGATTTCACCGATAACACAGAATCGCTGGCGCACGGAGTGCACGAGCTGCGCCCGGGGGGCGGCACGGCGCTCTACGATGCGGTTTATTTTGCCTGCCGCGACAAACTTCTGAAAGCTCCGAAGAACACCCCCGTGCGCCGCGCCATTATTCTGCTCAGTGACGGTGACGACAACCTGAGCCACGTCACACGTGAAGAGGCGATCGAAATGGCGCAGCGCGCCGAAGCCATCATCTATACCATCAGCACCAACGTGAGCGGGACCAAAGCGTCAGGCGACAAGGTGCTGGAACGAATTGCCGATGCCACCGGCGGCCGCGCCTTCTTCCCTTTCCAGATTCGTGACGTAGCGAACGCGTTTGCCGAGATTCAGGAAGAGCTGCGCAGCCAGTACGCCATTTCCTACAAGCCGGCGAACTTCAAGGCTGACGGGCACTATCGCACGATTGAGATTGTGGCCAACGACCGCAAGAACTTCCGCGTGCGGGCCCGCCGTGGGTATTACGCGCCGGCCCAGTAGAGCTAAAGACATCAGCCACGAAGGGAAAACTTAGATATCCGTGCCTTCGTGGTACTTCGTGTCCTTTGTGGTTAACGGTTTGCTGTTATGCCAGGATACTCAGGAACGCCACTCCCGAAGAAGCTCGGAATCAAAGCCGGATTCCGCGTGTGTATGGTGGATGCGCCGTCCGAGGTGCGCACGGAATTGAGCGCGGAGCTTGCCAACTGCGAAATCGTGCGCGACGGGAAAACTCCGCTCGACTTCGCGATGGTGTTCACGAAATCGAAGACGGCCCTGGCGAAGGAATTCAAGCGAATCAGCAAGCTACTTGCGCCTGCTGGACTGCTGTGGGTGAGTTGGCCCAAGAAGAGTTCGGGCGTCGTGACCGATCTGGACGAAAATATTGTCCGCGAGATTGGACTGGCCGCGGGCTTGGTAGACGTGAAAGTATGCGCCGTCACAGAGATCTGGTCGGGATTGAAGTTCGTTCGACGGCTCAAAGATCGCGGACGCCCAGATTCGGAAATCGGAGGAAGATAAATCCATGGTGCGAGTGGGACTGATTGGATTTGGTCTGGCGGGCCAGGCATTTCATGCGCCGGTGATTCGGGGCGTTCCGGGCATGGAACTCGCCTGCATTCTGGAGCGCCATGGTTCCAAAGCGAAGGAACGATATCCGGAAGTCCGGGTCGCCCGCACGCTCGATGAGATGCTTTCCGACAAATCGATTGGCCTCTGCGTAGTGGCCACTCCGAATGATTCGCATTTCTCCTACACGAAAGCTTGTCTGGAGGCCGGGCGCGACGTCGTCGTAGATAAGCCGCTCACGCCGACGATGGCCGAAGCGGATCAGTTGGTGCGTCTCGCCGCCGATCGCGGCCGCCTGCTCACCGTGTATCAAGACAGGCGCTGGGACGGAGCTTTCCTGACGGTCAAGAAGCTGGTGAATTCGGGCGCTCTGGGCGCGATCGCCGAATACGAGGTGCGCTTCGACCGGTTCCGCCTCGACGTGAAGCCAAGTGCCTGGCGGGAGCAAGCGCAGTTTCCTGCTGCCGGCGTCCTTTGGGATCTGGGCCCGCATTTGATCGACGGCGCGCTGGTATTGTTTGGCGAGCCTGAGACCATATATGCGTCAGCCCTCTGCCAGCGCCCGGCCTCCCAGATCGACGACGCCTTTGACGTCATCATGCAGTACCCGCGGACGCGCGCGACGTTGCGCGCGCGAATTCTCGCCTATGCACCCTGCCATCATCTGCTGGTGCATGGAACGGAAGGATCGTTCATCAAGTACGGGATGGATCCGCAGGAGGAAATTCTTCGCAGCCCCCACTGCCCAGACGGGCTGGACTGGGGCGCGGACTGGGGATTGGAACAGGAAAAACACTGGGGAACTCTGAGCCGCGTCAACGAAGCGCCGCGCAAAGTGACGACGGAGCGCGGAGACTACCGCGGCTTCTACGCCAACGTTCGCGATGCGATCGAAAAAAAGGCACCTCTGGATGTGCCGCCGGAGCAGGCCCTTCGCACCATGCGCGCGCTCTTGCTGGCGCACAAGAGCAGCCGTGAAGGACGGGTTGTGCGCTGGACCGAAGCGGTGGAGTGATCGTTCGCGCCTTACGCTAGCCTTTCATTACCTTTTGAAATGCTGCCTGGAATTTCAGCATCTCTTCCTGCGTGCCGACCGTGATACGGACGTGGTTGGGCATCACGGGCCACACGCGGCCGATGAGCACATTCTCCTTTGCCATGGCGTCTCTCACTTGCTGGCCGGGTCGTTTGGTATCGAGCACGAAGCAGTTCGCTTCGGAAGGAATGTAGGCATAGCCATTGCGGTCGAGCCACTGAAACGTCTGCTGACGAATACCGGCGTTGATGCGACGCCGTTCAGGAACAAGTTGCGGGTCCTTCAAGCTGGCGGTCGCCGCGGCAACCGCGGTCACAGGCATGAAGTTCCATCCGCCGCGCTCCATGACCTTGTCGAGCAGATCCGGCCGGCCAATAACCAGCCCACAGCGCAGGCCAGCCATCCCATAAACCTTCGAGAACGTCCGCAGCACAATCACGTCTTTCCCGGCCTTGACCAGATCGACGGTGGATGGTGCCTCGCTAAAGTGCAGGTACGCTTCGTCGACCAGAACGATCGAGCCCTTGGGCTTGTTGGCAACGAGATACTCGACGTCCGAATGCGGAGTCAGCGTGCCGGTGGGATTGTTGGGATTGCAAATGTAGAAGACGCCCGCGTCGGGAGCGGCTGCCAGCATGGCTTTCACGTCGTGGGCATAGGTCTTGGTGAGCGGGACCTTTACTACACGAGCTCCCACGGCAGGGGCGAGCATCATGCCAGTCTCGAATCCGGGATCAGCCGTCACGTAGCTTTTCTGCGGCGAAGTGAAGGCCAGCACGCTCAGACTCAGTGGCGGAGTCGAACCGACGGTAGCGTGGATGTAGTCGGGACTCAGTCCTTCCATCTGAGCGAATGTCTGAACCAGTTCGTCAGTGAGATTGTCGGAGTAGCGCCCACCCTGCGGGACAAGAGCGGTGGCCGCTTCGCGCGCAGCCTGCCCAGGGCCAAGCGGATTCTCGTTCGAATCGATCATGACCGCATCGACCGCGTGCGGACGTCGGCGCGCAGCCGCGGCCAGCATGGGTTCGGTCATCACGCGGAAGGCAGCAGCCGCGGACGCGGCAGCCGACAAATGCAGAAACGAACGCCGGGAGAAGCTGGGCATCGGGACCTCCAGCAAGGGAGTGTATCAGGATGCAACCTGCGTGGCGCGGCCGTCCCCGCCCGCGGTCCTTCGGATTTGCTCGCGCCTTCAGTGCCCTTGTTCCAAGGCGGAAGAACGCCGCGGTCTAATCCTGGCTGTGTCCGGCGTAGTAACCCGCCCGCGCCTGGATCTTGTAATTCTGCTTGTTCTTGATTTCGAGTTTGCGGTAGGTGCCGTCGAGCTTGGTATTGAGCGGCGTATATCCAATGTTGTACTGGCTGCGCAGTTCGGCAGCAATCTGGTCGAACGCTTCCTTGAGCTTGTCGAACTTGTTGCCTACGTTGATGACGCGGCCGCCGGTCTGCTCCGTGAGTTTCCTCATGTCGCCCTCGCCGTAATAGCCGCCACCTACACTTCCATAGAATCCACGGTCGGCGCACAACAGCACGTACACGATCGAATCCGCTTTCTGCGCGGCTTCAATGGCGTCCTGAATCTTGAGTCGGCTGCCCTCGTCCTGACCGTCGGTAAGCAGGACCATGGCCTTGCGTCCGACTTCCTTCGCCAACATGTCATGGGCGGAAAGGTACACAGCATCGTAGAGTAAGGTTCCTGGCGAATTCTTCTGGGGAATTGGCCCGCCCCCCATGCCAGGGATTCCGCTGGTAAAGTCCACGTTGACCTTCGCCTTGTTCAGTGCGGCCTGGAGGCGATGAACGTCGCGAGTGAAATCCTGCAGCAGATCGACCGAGATGTCGAAGCTGATCACATAAGCTTCATCCTTATCGGTCAGAATCTGCTTCAGAAAAGCTCCTCCCACCTCTTTCTCCATGTCGATGACGTTGCGCTGGCTGCCGCTGGCATCGATCAGGATCCCGAGCGTTAGCGGCAGGTTGGTCTCAGCGTTGAAATACTTGACCGTCTGCTGCTTGCCGTCTTCGAAAATATCGAAGTCCTCTTTGGTCAGCTTGGGGATGAGGGCGCCGTGCTTGTCTTTGACATTGAAGAAAAGCTGCACCACGTTGACTCCAACCTTGAAGGTCGCGGTGGGTTCTTGCGAATCGTCCGATTTCTGGTCAGTCGAGGCCGGTTGCTGGCTCGGCGCCGGTTGCTGCGCAGTCGATGGCTGTGCTGGCGTCTGTTGCGCGGGGGTCTGCTGGGCTGCGGTGAGCAGTGGCGCTACACATAGGATCGCCAACGTGAGCACGGGCAGGATTCGGCGCTGGAACACAACAAGTTGGGGCATTCGGGATTCTCTCGCGATTCTTTGTTAGTCTAATCCTGTAGCTTAGATGCACCAAACGGGGTCGATTCAGCATCCCAAAGGGTGGCAAGTGGGATTTTTTCACGGGACGAGGAAGCTATGGCGCCAGTAAATCGGGAAGAACGGAGTTGGGGGAGTGCGGGAATCACGCTTATGGCTCTAGCCTTGGTGCTGGGCCTGGCGATTCCGGCACTGCAAGCGCAGTCAGGCGGGAACCAGACACAGGGCCAACCGCCAGCCAACACGCAGCCGGCGCAGGATATCCCCGACGCGCCTTCGACCGTGCAGCCGCCGCTTCCGCCCAAGCCTGATATCCCCGCCGCATTGCCACCCGGCGAGGGCAAGAGCTCAGAGCCGATTCCGTTCCCGGGCGATTCCCCGCGACAGCCGAAACAGGACGGGCAGACGCAGCCTCCCACGCCCCCATTCGAGACAGCACCCGCAGGTCGCACGCCGAGAAACCAGCTCAGCCCTCAGGACGATCTCTACAAATTTACCGTCAAGGTCAACTTCGTGCAGATTCCAGTGATGGTGAAAGACGCCGACGGGCGCCGGGTGGATGGCCTGCTTCCCAAAGATTTCACCGTCCGCGAAAACGGCAAGCCACAGACTCTGACCTATTTCACCAGCGATCCCTTCGAGCTTTCGGTAGCCGTTGTACTCGACATCGGCATGGCCGACGTGGCCGTCCAGAAGGTAAACCAGACGTACTCTGCCCTCATCGGTGCCTTCAGTCCCTACGATGAGGTTGCGCTCTACACCTACAGCAGCACGGTCAGCCAGGTCACGGATTTTACCCGCAAGTCCGAGAAGCTGACGGCAGCCCTCAACGAAATGAAAATGGTGCGCGGACACAACAATGGTCCGCCGGTTCTGGGCGGCCCGCTGGGACCTGGGGGACCCACGGTAAATGGAGCTCCGGTCGGCGGACCGATCATCCAGCCCGTCAATACTCCGCCCAAAGAGTCGCACGTTTTGAATGACGCCATCCTCCGCGCCGCGCTCGATCTGAGCAAGCGCGAGCACACCCGCCGAAAAGTAATATTCGTCATCAGTGATGGACGCGAACTGGGCAGCAAAGCGAGCTACAGTGACGTCCTGCACCTGCTCCAAACCCGCGACATCCAGGTGAGAGCGGTAGTCGTCGACAGCGGAGCGCTACCCGTCTTCCGCCAGGTCGACAAGATCCATCTTAAGGGACAGGGCTACAGCAACATTCTTCCCAAATACGTTTCGGCGACCTGCGGGGAGCGGGACCTTGATCGGCTCTCGCGCAATGCGATCGAGGAAGCGTACGCCCAAATCACCTCCGAGGCACGAAATCAATACACTCTGGGATATACCCCCAAGGCCACAACCGGCGGCGCTGCCTACCGCAGCGTGGAAGTAGTCGTGTACAAAAAAGGACTGAAGGTCTCTGCCAAGGATGGCTACTACCCGATCCCGGCCCGGTAGGCTCTTCCAGTCGTATCAAGGGTTTGCGAGGTTGACCTCGCAGGTCAGCACCTTGGGGGTCACCTGAGTAACCTGCAGGGGATACGCTCCGTATGATATAAAAGCCGCGAGCCCCCATAAGGACATTTGTGTGCGTGGCCGCCCCCTGGGGTGTACCCGCACTTTGAGGAAAGCCTTGAGTTTCATCAACTTCGCAGCCCGCGAGATCAATTGCAAGATCGTGTACTATGGCGCCGGACTCGGCGGCAAGACCACGAACCTGCAGGTGATCTACCAGAAAACTGCGGATCAGCAGAAGGGCAAGATGATCTCGCTGGCCACCGAAACCGAGCGCACCCTGTTCTTCGACTTTCTCCCGCTCGACCTCGGAAATGTACGCGGCTTCAAGACCCGCATCCACCTTTACACCGTTCCCGGACAGGTCTTTTACGACGCCAGCCGCAAGCTGATTCTGCGCGGTGTCGACGGCATCGTTTTCGTCGCCGATTCCCAGGAACAGCGCCAGGACGCCAACGTCGAAGCGCTCGACAACCTGATGTCGAATCTGAAAGAGCACGGCTACGACTTCAACAAAATTCCTTACGTGCTCCAGCTCAACAAACGCGACTTGCCCAATATCCTGCCTGTTGATTTGCTTGCCACTGAACTGCGCCGAAAGAATGAAGCGATCGTCGAAGCCGTCGCCTTCCAGGGCATCGGCGTCTTCGAAACGCTGAAAGAAATCGCTAAGCAGGTCCTCACGGAACTCAAAGCCGGCGGCTAGCCCCTCACTCATCACTTGTCATGCTGAGCGAAGCGGCGAGGAGCGCGCAGCGATCCTCACTGCGCAGTCGAAGCATCCCTACCCCTGAATAGACTCCATGCCTCCGGAACATCTTCCGTTGGGTGCCCCATTTCTCGCGTCCTTTGCGAGAAGTGGGGCTTTTCACGGCACGACTCGAATAACTGCAGCCCCGCTCCCCAAATCCCCCAAATTCCCTCTAACACCAAGCACAATCCCCATGCCTGATCTACAATGACTGTCCGCAAGTCCCGGCTATCCTGGAGACAATCCTCATGCGCACTCAGAAACTTTCCGTTAAAGCTCTGCTTGTTCTGCTGCTCTCATCCGCCCCCTTTGCGCTATCACAATCCACGTCCCTCCACGGCATCGATCTCGCCGACCTCGACCGCAAAGCCGCACCGTGCGACGATTTCTATGCATTTGCCAACGGTACCTGGCGCGCCAACAATCCGATCCCGGCTTCGATGACTCGCTGGAGCAAACGCTGGCAGGCGGGCGAATCTGCGAAAGATAGATTGCACGACATTCTGGAGGCCGCCTCCGCCGACAAGAACGCTCCCCAGGGCAGCACCACGCAAATCATCGGCGACTACTACGGCGCATGCATGGACGAGGCTCGCGTGAACGCCCGCGGCATGGATCCAATCAAGCCGCTGTTCGCCAAGATCGACGCGGCCCGCGACATCGCCGCTCTGCAACAGGTGCTGGCCGACCTGCACGACATTCTCGTGACCGTTCCTTTCGCGCTCGGTAGCCAGCAGGATCCCCACAAGCCGTCATGGGTGCTGGCCGATCTGGGTGCAAGCGGCATCGGCCTTCCCGATCGCGACTACTACCTGAAGCCTGAAGCGCGCTTCAAGGAAGCCCGCGAGAAGTATGTGGAGCACATCACCGCCATGTTCAAGCTTGCGGGATGGGACCAGAAGACCGCGGCGGCGGCCTCACAGACCGTCATGGCGATGGAAACCAAGCTGGCCGAAGCGTCCCTCGACAACGTGGCCCTGCGCGATCCAGCAGCCACCGATCACAACACCACCTTTGCCCAACTGCAGGCCATGGCTCCGCACGTCGATTGGGCAGCGTATTTCAAGCACAAGCAAATCCCCACTGACATCGACATGAACGTCGACCAGCCCAAGTTCATGCAGGAAGTTGACCGGCAGATGCAACAGACTCCGCTGGCGGACTGGAAAGTGTATTTGAAGTGGCAACTATTGGATTCGGTTGCCAACTCTCTGTCCGCGCCCTTCGTCGAAGAGAATTTCACCTTCAACGGAAAGTATCTGGCCGGAACAACCGAGATGAAGCCGCGCTGGAAACGCTGCGTAGAATCCGCCGATCAACTGCTGGGCGAGGCGCTCGGACAGAAATACGTCGAGAAGTATTTCCCGCCTGAGGCCAAGGTCCGCATGCAGGACATGGTGCGCAATCTGCTCGCAGCCATGCGCGACGACATTCTCAGCCGTCCGTGGATGAGCGATGACACCAAAGAAAAGGCAATGGCCAAGATTGCCACGTTCAATCCCAAGATCGGATATCCCGACAAGTGGAAGGACTACACCCACGTCGAGATTCGTCGCGACGCCTATTTCGAGAGCATGCTTGCGGGAAGAAAATTCGTCGAAGAGGACGACCGCTCCCTCATCGGGAAGACAGTCGATCGCGGCCGTTGGGGCATGACGCCTCCCACGTCCGACGCGTACTACAACCCACTACTGAACGAAATCGTATTCCCCGCCGGAATCCTACAGCCTCCAGCCTTCGATATGAAGGCCGTGGACGCCGTGAACTACGGCGCCATCGGCGTTGTCATCGGCCACGAGATCTCGCACGGCTTCGACGACGAAGGCGCGCAATATGACTTTCTCGGACGCCTGCGCAACTGGTGGACGGAGAAGGATCTCAAGGATTTTCAGGGGCGTGCGGCCTGTGTGGCCGACCAGTTCGATCACTACTACATCGAGAAAGACATCCATCACAACGGCAAGTTGGTGCTCGGCGAAAGCATCGGCGACCTGGGCGGAGCCAAGATCGCGTATCTTGCGTATCAGAAATCGCTCGAAGGCAAGCCGCGTCCAGCCGACATCGACGGCTTCACAACGGAGCAGCAGTTCTTCATCGCCTGGGGACAGTTCCGCGGCGATGAAATCCGCCCCGAAGCCCAGCGCCTGATGGTGCAGAGCGATCCGCATCCCATCGCGAAGTACCGTGTGATCGGCCCGGTATCGAATCTTCCGGAATTCCAAAAAGCGTGGAGCTGCAAAGCAGATGCGCCGATGGTCCGCCCGGAAGGCAAGCGCTGCGAGGTTTGGTAATGCGGCCGGAGGTGCTACTGAAATAGCCCAGCATTTCAACACCGGAAAATCTGAACCTTACGAACCGCGTCCCGCAGGAATCTGTCATCGCTCGAGCGCGCCTGGAAGAGCGGAAGACACGACCCATTCCAAGCCGCGAAGCGGCGAAAGAATGCAACCCACGGCGCAAGCCGTGGGTGGTATGCAGGAAATGAGCAAGCCCCGGAGGGGCGTAAGAAACATTATGACGCAGACTCCGTAGGGACGCCTCAAACCCACACTCACTCTTTTGCGCATCTACGAACGTTTTGACAAACGATCCCGTCTAATTGACGGCGCTCGCTCCCATGTAATCGCACACCAACACCGTCAAATCATCATCCTGAGCCTTGGCCCACTGTTGCACCGCGGAAATAATACGATCCGCCGCATCCGCCGGCGCAATACCGGACGTCTGACGCAACAGAGCACTGAGCGCTTCCTGTCCGAAAAATTCTCCCGTACTACTCGCCGCCTCCACAATTCCATCGGTATAGAGCAGCAGGCGATCACCCCGCTGCAGTCGCTGGACTGCAGTCGAGTAGGCGGCAAAGTCAAAAGCTGCCAGGATCAGTCCGTTCTCCGCGACTTCATTGACCTTCCCATCGCGTAGCAGAAGCATTGGCGGATGTCCGGCCGCCGAGTAGCGCAATTCCCGCGAATCCGAATCAAGATGGACGTACGCCGCCGTCACAAATTGACTCTGCGTGTTGCCGTACAACGCTGCGTTCATCCCCAACAAAAGCTCGGAGGGATCGGCCGCGTTGGCCTTCTGGGCAGTAGCCGCCATCTTCACCATCGAAGCGATCAGCGCCGCGGGCACACCGTGACCTGAAACATCCGCAATCAGCAGTCCCGCCTGCCGGTCATCGGCCACGATGAAGTCGTAAAAATCGCCAGCCACCGACGTCATCGGCACATAGCGCGTGGCGACACGGAAGTTGGCGGAGTTCGGAAACGCTCCAGGCAGAATCGACAACTGGATCCGTTTTGCTATCTCTAGTTCCTTTTGAATCTCACTGAGCTGCAAGTCTCGCCGCATGGTCTGGCGGGCGGCAACATATCCGAGAGCCACCAGAAACACTGCAAAGCCAATCGGCTCGACATTGGGCAATCGGAGTCCGAGCACGCCCCGGATGTTCTCCCAAACAGCGAACACTACAAAAATCAACAGGCCACGGCGGATCACGACGAAATCCTGATTGACCGGACCTGCGCGCATCGACCGCGTCACCAGAACACCCAGAGCGCCGATGACCAAGAGGCCAGTGATCTGGTAAAAGATGTTCCGCGGTCCGAGGGCGAGCGTCACAATGGCGAATCCGACAAGCACGACTCCCAGCACGTAACCTACCGACTTCGGCCAGCGGTGCAGGAACCCAGCTGCATTGAAAAACAGAAATGCCGGGATGGGAATAACAAAGTCGATCGCGTACTTGACTCTGGAAAGGAACAACGAGTCCTGCAAGTTGAGGGACAGCAGGTCAGTCTTGAGCCACATGCGCAGGCCGTACAACCCGGCGAAGAAGGCAAGGTAGACCAAGATAGGATCCTTGCGGCGGATCGCGGAAAACGCCGCCGCGACCAGTCCCACCGCCATGATCATGGAGCCAAAAAAGAGACTGGGACCATCGTGACGAAAGGACTGCAAAACTTGGTTCGCGGTCACCTCGGGAGCGGATGCATACATGCCAACAGGATGCTAATTCATTTTGCAGACCAGGCGAAATACCTCAGCGGATTCAACCTACTTGCGTGCCAAAACGTCATTACCGACGTAAGCGCACCGCGCAGTTTTCTGCTGCCCCGCTCCCTCCCATTCGCTAGCCTGACCACGGGGAGGTCTTTCCGCCCGCCCCGCAGACTCCATCAGTGACTGTTTCCACCCTTATTCTTCGCTCGTCCGACCCCACCGGACTCCTGGTCTGGTGCGGTATCGGCCTCTGTGCTGGCATCGGCCTCTTCATCTACGGATTCCGGCTGCTGCAGCGCCGCCGCCTGATTCTCGACACTCCATTCTCGAAGATTCGCAGCGCCTCGATGGGGATGGTTGAGATCAGCGGACTCGCTGTCGGCCCCTACACCATGGTCGCGCCCATCACGGCTCGCCCGTGCTACTACTACCGCACCCTGGTCTGGGAGTGGAAGCAGGACGGCAAGAACAAGAAGTGGGTGAAAGTCGCGGGCGAATGCATGCACCTGCCTTTCTTCGTCGACGACAATACTGGCCGCGCACTAGTCGACCCGCACGGCGCCGATCTCGACTTGCACTGCGACTTCAAGGAGGAATTCAACGGCTCGTTTTTCTCTAACCGGGACCACGCTCCCGGCAACGTCAATAGTTTCCTTTCGCGCCACGGCGTCGTCACGGACAACAAAATCAAGGTCGAGGAGTACTGCATCAAGCCCAAGAACTCCCTGTTCATCCTGGGGACACTGGGCGAAAATACGGGGTTGGAAGCCGGCCCGCAACCGGTTCAAGACATCGAGCCGATCTACTCAGGCAGCGGATTCTCGCTGTCGACCAAATCCCTCACGTTCTTCGCGGCTGCAGGCGGAGCAGACTCCGTCGTCGGCTCGCTGTTCGATCGGTTCGCGACGCAATCCGAGGCCCCCCAGCCGCAAGTGATCCGCCTGTCGCCAGCAGGTGGTCTCACCAAACCAGGCGACAAGACGCAGCAACAAAGGATCGCCGCCGCCCTGCTGAAGGCGGGCATCTCGAATCCCGCCGCATGGGCCGCCGCAGGCGTGCCCGCGGCAGGCACGGCTACATCCGGAGTACAGGTCATCGCAGATCCGTCTACCGCGGCCACCTCTCCCAACCGCATCAACTCGATCGGCAACCCAACTTCAGCGGTGGCGCCCGACGGCTTCGATCACCATCCTCCCGTCGTGCTCATGAAAGGTACAAACAACACGACGTTCCTAATCTCCTGGCGCAGCCAGCAGGAGATCGCCCGCTCCCTCGGCTGGAAATGCACGCTCATGATCTGGGGCGGTCCCGCGCTCGCGCTGCTCAGTCTGTATTTCTTCCTAAGCATCAAGGATCTGTTCTAGCTCGTGTGGCGCAGGCGCCCCCGCCCGCGCTTTGATCGCACATCTGTCATTCTCACGATGCACCACGCTTCTAACCCTGCCCCCGCCCACTCCCGCTGGCCGTCCGCTTTCCCTCTAGTACAATCAAACCCGTGAGCGACGCCGTCCGCATCGGAATCCTGGGCGACTTCAACGCCGAATTCCGCTCGCACCACGCCACCACCGACGCCCTGCAGCACGCCGCCCGCAAGCTGAAAATCACCGTCGAAGCCGAATGGCTTCCCACGCCCACGCTCGCCGCCGCCGGAGCTGACAAAACGCTGGAGACTTTCGACGGCCTATGGGCCTCGCCCGGCAGCCCGTACAAAAGTTTCGACGGCATGCTCAAGGGCATTGAGTTCGCCCGCCGCCGCGACTGGCCATTCCTCGGCACCTGTGGCGGATTCCAGTACGCCTTTATCGAGTTCGCCCGCAACGTCCTCAACATTAGTGACGCCGACAGCGCCGAGAACAATTCCGGTTCCAAAAACATCATCATCTACCCCGTAGCCTGCGCCGTGCCCGACCGCAACGGCGACGCTCCCAAGCTTTCCGGCGTGGTTCCGGAGATTCGCCTCCGTCCCGGCTCCTACCTGCAGTCGTTCTACGGCAAAGACAAAGAGACCGTCACCGAAGAATTCTTCTGCAACTTCGAAATCAATCCCGATTTCGAATGGACCACCATGGAAGCCGGATTCCCCGTTGTCGCCCGCGGCCCCCAAGGCGAGATTCGCGCCATCGAATCGCCCGCGCACCGGTTCTACCTGGCTACGCTGTTTCAGCCCCAGTTATCGTCCACGGACAAGAAGCCGCACCCGCTGGTTCTAGCCTTCGTGCAGGCCGCCGCCGACTGGGGCAAAAAGAAGCTCGACGACAGCGTCCTCGAATAGTCCATGTCGCGCGGGCGCCCCGCCCGCGTCTTCGTCGCAAAGAACAAGCGGCTGGGAAATTCAAGCCAACAGTACAAGCTGCCAAACCCGCACTCCCGTAGTTACCAAAGTGCAAGCCCAAAGCCGGTTACCGCCCCCGCACCATGCGCATCTGGAGCCCCCGCCTATCCCTCGCTAGACTCATGCAATCCCCAGCTAGTCCAAACACCGAGTCCGCAGGAGCCACGCTCGTCTATGCACATGCAGATGATGAACTCGTTCCGCATCCCGTTCACCACCCTGATCAGCTACATCCCGATCATCGCCACGATCGTGACCACCTTGTTCAGCGTGATCCTGGCCCGCGCCACCCTCCGCTACGTCGAGGCCACCGACAAGAGCCTGGCCCTCGCCCGCGAAGAATTCGAGCGCGAGTGGTCGCCCGATCTGCACATCAAAATGGAGCGCGTCTCCTCGTCCGAAGCCCGGATCATCGTCACCAACCTGGCCAAGACCTCGGTCCTGCTGCAACTGCTGCAGCTGCGCAAGATTTCGCATGCCATGCCCTTCGAGCGCTGCCGCCTGAACGATCCTCTGGTCGGCGGCATGACCTGGACCCAGGGGATGGGCAAGCGCATCCTCGCCTGCACCGGTCAGGAATTCGAGGGCCCCATCGCGGCCTCCATGACGTTCTACGCCGCCGGCCGCATGTTTCGCACCGATTGGTTCCGCTCGCAGATTCACGTGCGCGATGGCCGCATCATCAGCCTCGAACCCAGCAACATGCCCGCGCGCCGCGTCCGCGTAATCGAACGCAAAGGCCCGGAGCGCCGCCGCGAGTTCGTACAAGACGTAACCGCCGAAGTGCCCGCGGAAAGAATAAACACCAAGCCCGACGAGAGTTTCTTCGTAACCGGCGCCTAGCGAAAAATGAAAGCAGGGTGGGGATTTTGACTTTAGGGATTGAAAGAAGTCATAACATCCTTCCTTAATCGGCACTCGCGGGCACGAAGAATGAACTTTCGCGCCGCTCCAACACACTGCTAGCTGCTATTCTGCTGATGTTCTCTAAAAACTTGAGATCACAAATTGTGATCTCAAGTTTGAAACGAGTCTACAATATGGCGAAGACAGCGATTGTGGTCGCAAGAAAAGTTGATTCGAAAATCTTCGTTCTCCGCGGGCAGCGGGTCATACTCGATACGGACCTCGCCGAACTATACGGCGTTCAAGTCCGGCACCTCAATCAGCAGGTCAAGCGCAACGCGAAACGATTCCCTCTCGCCTTTCGCTTTCAACTCTCCCCGCACGAATTGAAAATCTTGAGATCACAAAATGTGATCTCAAGTAAAGGCCACGGCGGCACGCGTTACCGGCCCTACGCTTTCACCGAACACGGCACGATCATGGCAGCCACTGTGCTGAACTCCGAGCGCGCCATCGAAATGAGCGTGTTCGTGGTGCTCGCATTTGTGCGCATGCGCCGCGCCATTGCCGCTAATCGCCATGTGCTCGCCAAGCTGGCCGAGGTCGAGCGCCGTCTCGAAAACCACGACGCCGACATCCAAGACCTGATGGATGCAATCCGCGAGCTGATCGAGCCTCCGGAGCCGCCTCGCCGTCGTATCGGCTTCGAAGCGCCTCAGGATTCTCCGAAAAGCAGCAGTAAAACTCCGAAGGCCCGCACACTGCATTTCCTCCACAGCAGATAACTTTGGGGCTTGCCGCCTGATACAGCGCTACCTCTTGCATCCGGGGAGGAACGGCTGCCCGCTTGGACTGCTTCCGCTCCGTCACTTGCTGCCCGGTAACTCTTACCAAAGACTACCGCCCTACCTCAGCTCCCTAAAGACTTGCGCGCCGCTGCCGATCCTAATCTCTAGGAGACCAGAATATGATCAACCCAATCAGCAGCGCGCACCCGACCGATGTTCAGCAAGTGGCGCATCCGCCTGCGGAACCGAAGCCTCATCCTCAGGCCCAGACTCCGCCCGTGCTGAAGAGTGGCGCGGTCTCGCAGGACCAGGTCACGCTGAAAAGCGCCGGACAAGTCGACCACGACGGCGACAACAAGTAAGCTTTGCCTTTCGGCAAGGTAACTGTTACCAAAGTTGCGCCATCCCAGCCGCGAATCGCTAAAGTATTCGCGGCTTGTGCCGATCTTGACTCTCTATATGATCAGTCCAATCAGCAGCGCACTCGCCAGTTACGCCAACCAAGCCGCACAACCGGCTGCTCGCCAGCCACAACCTCACCGAGCAACGCCCTCCCACAGGACACCGTTTCCCTGAAAAGCACCGACGACGTCGACCACGACGGCGACAGCAAATAGCCGAACCCGTACGCTGGCGTCTCTCGAACACCTGCCGAAAACTCCCGGGACGTCGGGGCGACCGCGCTCTTGCCCACGCACCGACGTAATCTTGTCTCCCCGCACTCCGCAAGTCATGCTGACAGAGCCGGGTGAGTGCCGGTGAAAGCCATGAAGAAACTGTTACTTGCCACGCTGCTCTTATCCCTCGCCGCCGGCCTGCTTTCCGGCTGCGAATCCGACGCGTCCCGCGACCGCCGCCTGAAAGCCGAAGCCAAACGCAACGTCGCGCAGGAAGACGAAGACCGCGCTGACGCCCAGGCCCACCAGGGAGCGCTCCGCGCCATGGAACTCAACAAGCAATACGAGCTCGACGTCATCGAACACCGGCGCACCGGCGACGTCTACACTCACTCTTGCCGCAAGGCCGTCGCCTTCGATCCGTCCATGCCGGTATCGGTCGATACCAAGGGCTGTACCCCCGAACAATTGCGTCTCGAGCAGGAAGCCGAGCAAAAACAGATGTTCGAGGACGCCTTCAAGAACTCGAAGAAGTCGGACTAACCCTGCGCCGCTCTGGCGGCCAAGGCCCGAACCCCGGGAGAATCAAATTGACACGACGAATGCTTTTCTTCCTTCTGCCGCTGATTTCCATTGGTCCGCTGTCCGGTTGCAAATCCAAATCCACTCTCGAGACGCTTTCCGGACCAGTAGGCTCTATTCAGTCTGCGCCTGATCCTGTGGCACAAAATGACATCGCACCCGATGATCCCATCTGGGACTTGATCGCCAAAAGACAGGCGCATCTCAATCGCGTGGAGCAGAACCGCACCGGCCACAACGACGCCCGCTCCTGCCAAAAGGCGATCCCAGGCCCCAATCACCGCGTGAAGATCGATGCGTCCGCGTGCACTCCCGACCAACTGCACGCCGAGTACGACGCCGAACGCAGCCAACTCATGGACCGCGCCTCGCAAATGATGCGCGACCGCAAACAGTAACCGGCATCTCCTAGCCCCGAAAGTAAACGCCCTCAAAAAATGGGGAATCGCCGCAACGTCGGGCGTAGAGACGTAGCTCCGCTACGTCTCCCTAACCACGCGTCGCCCACTCCATACACCATCGGGTCCGACCAGCACCCAGCAGAGGACTAGGCAACTCGTCCGTCCCCTGCAAGTGCGGTTGGGCACGTAGAGACGTAGCAAGCCACGTCTCTACGCTTACGCTATTACTCCGTCTGCTCCAGCGTGCGGATATACTCGACGGCCGACTCGCTCCAGCCGTCGATGTGCGTCCACTTGCCGTAGCCGACGCCGTTCTTGTAGCTGGCTACGTTGATCACATAGCCCTTGCCCTTCGGCGCAGGCACCGTGTCGTGCGCCTGCTCGTCAGTGATGACGATCAGGCGATCGTAGCCATGCTTGCGGTTGAGCTCGTCCACTGCTTGACCCAGCCGCGTGCTGTTGTGACGCTGCGAGGCGTCTATCGCGTCGCGCAGCGCGAAGCCGCGACGCGCCGGAACTTCGACCAACGTGTCGGAGAAGCTGAACACAGCCACCTTCTCGCCGACCTCGCGTAGCAACACCGCGAGCCCGTAAGCCGCGTCAGTGCGCTGCATCTCAGAGCGCTGAGAAAGCGGAGCGGTCATCGAGCCGGAAACGTCCACCAGCACGATCGTCTTGCCGCGCAGCTTCTCCTGAGAACCAACGCACTTCAGCATGGCCTGCTCCAGCGCCTCTTCCCACTGCGGAGCGTAACGCGCCGCAGCCAGGAAGCGGAACGGCAGCACACGCGCCGCGCTCATCGAGCCGAGCGCGGCGAGCACGAGCGACTCATCGACTCCAGCTTCCCGCATGTTGCGCAGGTTGCGGAGCAGAGCCAGGGCTCCCAGCTTCTGCTCGCGGAGCAGCCGCTCCCACGCCTCGCGCTTATCAGCGCCAGACGAGAGTGCTACTTCCCACGTATCCGGAGCGGTGAGCTCGCCCGCGATCAGGCGCTTCCACACTTCGGCCTGCGCCTCGTCGCGCGGCTTCGCGTGAGCCAGGAACAGCACATCCCGCAGCTTGATAGGTCCGCCGCGATCGTACTTCGCCAAAGCGTACGCATCGAACTTGGGGAAAGCCGCAGCCAGCCCCTTCTTCACCTGCGCGGAGAGAGGCACGCGGCCGTCCTTCCAGTAGATGGCGACGAACTCAGCGAGTTCGTCGGCACGCTGGATAACGCGCGCCAGCGTCTCGGCCACCAAGCCGCGATGAGTAGCGTGACGCGCCATCTCGCGCACGAGCAACAGCGGCGCGTGACGCAGCTTCATCTTCTCGCGTCCCTCGACCGCAAGCGCGGCCACCTTCTCCGCTGCAACTTTCGGAACGAGTTCGGCGATGCGTCCTGCGATCTCGACCCCGTCCTCGTAGAACTGGCTCTCCCAAAGCAGGCAAGCCAGCACCGAGCGCCGCAGTTGCATCTCCATCGAGATGTTGCGCGCCGGCGCGCCTTCATGCGTGCGCGGACCGAAGTTCAGGTTGAGTAGATTCAGTCGAGCCATTGTGCCTCCTTTACTTAGCTGCGAGCTTCGAGCCGTGAGCTGCGAGTTTCCGGTCTTCTAGCTGCCAGCTCCCGGCTGATCTCATTAGTGTTGTCATGCTGAGCGAAGCAATGAAGTGAGCAAAGCGAACCTCATTGCGCAGTCGAAGCATCCCTACGTCAACGACGCTGCTGAAGGCAGGGATCCTTCGACTTCGTGATGTCGCTCGCTTCGCGAACGCCATCACTCCGCTCAGGATGACGAATTCAAAACAATCGCCGGGGAATCCAGCGACGACGGTGTTGTTCCGATGCTCTGCCCTTGAGCTACATGACTTGCGCCACGGCGGGACTCGAACCCGCAACCGCCGGATTAAGAAGTAACCCTCGTCTTCACCACCGGCGAAACTTTGCCGCTTACTCCGTGACCGCGGCCGATTCCTCTTCGTCCACTTCTTCTTGCTGGGCGAAACCAGCGCCGACACCAAAGCCCGACTTTTTGCGCGCCGCCGGGACGTTGATTAAGAGCGCCATCTGCTCCAACTCCCAGCGGTTCGGGACGGTGCGGTTGGTGTAATCGGTGCACGCGGCGACCCTGAACTTGATGGGGCGAAGACCGGCATCGTTGTAGCCGCAGAATACCGTCTCCTCGCTTTCGCGAAATCCCCTCTGAATGTGCGCGTAGCGGCAGGTCTGGCACAACGACTCTCCGTTCTGCGGCGGCGCACCCTGAATTCTGACTGTGATGCTCATAACGTTTTATCTTCTAACCGGCGAGTTGCGCCGGAGCTGTAGTTAACGTCAATCAGCCGGAGAATCAGCGACAAAGGTACGTTTAGGCGCTTTACCGTTTAGCTACACGAGCACAATTCCCGCGGCAGGATTCGAACCTGCATCTCCCGCTCCTCAGGCGAACTAACCCTCGTCTTCACCACCGGCCGAACTTGCTTGCGATGATGCGCGTCGCGCCCTCAGGGGCCAAAGCCCGCATGATCTGCACGTCTCCAGCGGCACGGCTGAAGCCATGCCCTTCCCGTTCGTGCTCTTCCGGTCGTTCTGCACGCGACTAACGACTCTCGCCGGGGAACGTGCGAGAAGAGAAAACGACTCGAGGCCGGTCTCTGCGGCAACCCTGAGCTTCGGGACAACGCCCCCAGACCCTTGCGGATCCCGGCATTCCCGCAGATCAGCACCTCGGCAGGGTTCGCTACCCTGCGCGTCCGTTTCATGGGCGAAGTATCTCTTCTCTTCACCACCGGCGAAACTGATTTTTCGTGTGGCGCGGGCGAAACGCCCGCGCCACACTTGCATTGCAGCCAGGGAACTGGGATCACGGTTGGGGGCTCGAACCCCGACCTAGGAACAGGCACGCCACGAAGTTGCCGTGAACTTCACCACTGACTGAGCTTTTATTCGCGCGGAGATTCTCTCCGCGCACGCTTACAGCAAACTGAATTGGTCAGGGAACAGTCGGCGACGGAATGAGCTTGCGCCCTGAGGGGTCGAACCTCACAGCCTGGAAAACCAGGACTGTTCTGCCTAGAGAAGTATCCGTAGCCTTTCACCACTGACCGACCACCACTCGTCGAGCTGCGCTCGACGGGACGGACGAATGCGTCCGTCCCTACACGAACCGCTGGGGGAACGAGCGACGGCGGACGTGTCGTGTCAAGGCGAAGGAACCGCAGTCTGCGCCACCCAGCGTTGTTTGTTTTGTTAGCTTTGCGTTAAAGGCGTCGAAGGATTAACTGACGCAATCGGATGACGCCCTAAAACCGACTCGGCTATTTCCTTGCCGAGGCAGCCCGCTTAGCGATTTGTGCTTATTTATCGACAAATTTGGGCGTCCTTTCATTTTGGGATACTTGAAGATGCCATAACTTTGAGTTTTGTGCAAGAGGAAAAGTGTGCTCGCGAAAATATTTGATGTCAGTCAGGCAGCAGTTCGAATGCGGGATAACTTGACGTTAATTCCGCAAACGCTTCCAGCGGCGAACCGGCGGGCACGGGAAAATATCGTTGCACTTCGCGCTTGAAGTTGTCGAGGTAGGCCTTCAGGATCTCCGGTTTCTCTGCGTCGGGGATGGGAAGGAGACGGAATTTCTGGCGATTGCTTCCTTTCTTGAGGGTAATCTCTCCGGCGGCTTCGGCATTGCGCACCCATTGCGTGCGTCCGCGAGGGGCGACCAGGTAACGTTTGCCGTTCCGTTTCAGCAGATCGATGGGCGTCGAGTACAGCTTGCCCGTCTTTCGTCCGCGAACCTGAAGCAGATAGTTGTGAGAGAAGCCCAGGCCGAGGCCGACGAGAAATCCGAAAGAGCGGTTGAAGATTTTTTCGATGCCGCTGGGTTCGCGGAAGATAGGGAGAGAGGGATTCATTTGCCAATTGTAAATGCACTGCGCGGCTCCGGTGAGGTGCTGGAACAGCATCGACCGAATTGGTGGAAACTCCCTTTGGCGCACTTGCAGCTGCAGGCCAAAAGGATTCTTCGCGTCGCGCAGAATGACAGACAACTTGGTTTGCGAGACAAGCAAGCACTATCCCTGGCCGGATTTCACGAAACGCAGCGAGGCGGAATTCATGCAGTAGCGGAGATGGGTGGGTTCGGGGCCGTCGTCGAAGACGTGGCCGAGGTGCGCGTCGCATTCGGTGCAGGAGACAGCGGTGCGGACCATACCGTAGGCTGTGTCCCGCGTTTCCGTGACATTTTCGGCGGCGATGGGAGCCCAGAAGCTGGGCCACCCGGTACCGGATTCGAATTTGGTGGCGGAGCCGAAGAGCGCGTTGTCGCAGCAGATGCAGCGGTAAATACCCTTGTCGTGCAGGTTCCAGTATTTGCCGGAGAAGGCGATTTCGGTATCGGCGTTGCGGGTGATGTCGAACGCATTGCCTGATAGCTGTTTGCGCCATTCGTTTTCGGTCTTCGCAACTCTTGCAACGCGAACTTGTTTCAGGCGCTGGCCTGCATCAGAAAAGAGAACGACCGTGACTTCCTTGGGCTCGCTGGACAGGGATGAGGCTTGCAGCACCGCAGGCTTTCTCCATTGCCACAGGGCAAGGCCGACAATCGTAGCGCCCGACGTTGCGAGAAAGGCTCGGCGCTGGATGTTCGGTGTCGAGACCGCCAAGCTCTGCTCGGCCGGACAGTCGGGGGCGGCTGTCCCCACATGCTCCGTCTTGCAATCGAGATCCGAATCAGACATATCTCCTCCGTCGCGCTTACTACTTTCCGGTGTAGAGGTCGGGGAACTCCTGGCGCAGGTGTTCGACCTTGGGAGCATCGTTGTACCGAATGTAGGGCTGATCTGGATGCAGCGTGGCGTAGTTCTGGTGGTAAGCCTCGGCCGGGTAAAAAGCTTGCAGCGGAACGACTTTGGTCACGATGGGCCGGGGAAAGATTTTGCCCTTGTCGAGCTGAGCGATGTAGGCCTCGGCGATGCGTTTCTGCTCGTCGTTGCTGAAGAAAATCGACGAGCGATACTGCGTGCCCTCGTCGGGGCCCTGC
This sequence comes from Candidatus Sulfotelmatobacter sp., assembly GCA_017883385.1. Classification (GTDB taxonomy): domain Bacteria; phylum Acidobacteriota; class Terriglobia; order Terriglobales; family Acidobacteriaceae; genus Sulfotelmatobacter. The sequence continues at coordinate 38,788 of JADGNQ010000008.1, read as the reverse complement.
CGATTGAGTTGGGTCGGGTCATGCGCAACCGAGAAGAAGACGCGCAACAATTCTCCATAGGTAATCTGCGAGGGATCGTAGACGATCTGCACTGACTCGGCGTGTCCAGTTTCGCCGGTGCTCACGATTTCGTATTCCGCAGTTTTTGCGGAGCCGCCGGAGTAGCCGGAGGTCGCGCTGATCACGCCCTTCACGTGCTGGAAGACTGCCTGGATTCCCCAGAAGCATCCGCCCGAGAGGACAGCGGTCTGTTGGCTGGGACCGGCAGTACGCGCGGCGTCAAGCACAGGCGCGGGTACGGCGGCGGCGGGACTCGCCTTGGCGTTGCAGGCCGTGGCACCGAGGAGCGCCGCGAAGAGTATCAGAGCAAACCGAATGGAAGATGGCATTTTTGTTCCCCTTCTACAGTACGAAACGATGTGCACTGCCAGATTGGAGTTGCCGGAGGCGGAAAAGTTTCAAGAGAGGAGGGGCAAGCTCGCGAAGGCCGCGTCCCCACGTGCTCACTTCTTACTTGCTTTTTCGCCTTCTGTTCGCCAATAATGGCGGCATGGCCATCACACGCAGGCAGCGGGAAGTATACGACTTCATTTCGCGATTCGTGGCGGAGCACCAATACTCTCCGTCATTCGAAGAGATCGGCAAGGGGTTGGAACTCACTTCTCTGGCGACAGTACACAAGCACGTCACGAACCTGGAGAAGAAAGGGCTGCTGACGCGCGACTACAACCGCAGTCGCTCGATCGACCTGCTGCCACCCAAGGGAAGGCTCAAGCAGGCCATGAGCGTGAACACCTCGGTGGTACTGCCGCTGGTGGGGCGCATCGCGGCCGGGCAGCCGATCGAGGCGATACAGAATAACGAGACGATTTCGCTGGCGGATTTTGTGCGCTCGAAAGAAGTGTTTGTGCTGGAGGTGCGCGGCGATTCCATGCAGGATGAGGCCATCCTCAACGGCGACTACGTGCTGGTGGAGAAAGCGCGCACCGCGCACAACGGCGACATTGTGGTCGCTCTGGTGGATCAGAGCGACGCGACGCTGAAACGCTTTTACCGTGACGGGGAAAATATCCGCCTGCAGCCTTCGAACGTGAACATGAAGCCGATCATCGTGCCGGCGGCGTCGGTGGATGTGCAGGGGCGGGTGATTGGGGTTCTGAGGAAGTACTAGCAGCGGGCTCTCAACTCGAACTGAGCCCGTTCGTCAATACGACCGGAAATCCATTTCCACTTTAATTTTCACTGCCACCGGATTGCCATCTTTCGTAGCTGGCTCGAATCTCCAGGTCTCAAGCGTTCGAACCGCATCTTCATCAAGGCCGCAACCTAGTGGTCCCAGGATGCTGATCTTGGTGGGATTGCCAGCGTTGTCCACTATCAGACCGAGCGTTACGACACCATGAATCCCTGCTTTTCGAGCTTCTTTGTTGAACGGAGGAGCTGGGGTAGAAATCGGTCTCGGAGGCTTGACGCCGTGTCTGTCGGTAACGACCGGTACGTTCGAGCTTTGCTGGCTCGTGCTGGGCGCGAGCCGAGAACTGCTCTGAGAAGACGCAACTCCCGGAATCGACAATAGTTCAGGCGAAAACCTGCAGTTCGCCGATCCGGCAATGCACTCCCTCCAGTAGTCGGGCACCTGTTCCACCAAGCTGTCTTGCGAATTGAGGAAGACTCTCGACAGAATCGCATCCAACTGCTCGGCTGATAGAGTGCCTGTGCCTGGGTTGATCTCGATTTCGAGGGGAGGCGCTTTCTTGATGCGTCCCTTGGTGGTCTTCGCAAGAAACTCGAAGCCATCTTGACTGGCTGCAATCACAACCAACCGCCGGGCACTGATCGTCAGGAGATTGCCCGTAACCTGGATGCTGTTCAGCTGCGCGAATCCATTTAGGGTCCAGTCGCCGGAGGTTACGGCACCCGTAAGAGTCTCCGAAGAATCATAGAGCAGGTGATCACTCGAGTAGAACCCGCGGAGGAGCAGGATCCTGCCCTGATAACGATCTAAGAAGCGCTGCTTGAGATCAATTGTCTGCGCGCAAGCCACAACCGTGAAATAAGTAATGCACAAGATTGCGGCAATTCTGCCGATGCGCATGGAGGGAAACCAGCACGACCGAGCATTCTATTTCAAGCGTTAAAGATGCAGGAAATGAAAACGCCCGAGATTGCTCCCGGGTGTTTTTTTTACCAAGGCTGGGCGCTAAGCTCAGCCGATGTGCTTATCCAGAGCTTGAGCAATGGCATCTTTCGGCTTGTAGCCGACGAGTTGCTCGACGACCTGGCCGCCCTTGAACACCAGCAGCGTAGGGATGCCGGTGACTTTGTAGCGCATCGGGGTGGCGCTGTTGGAGTCGACATCCATCTTGCCAACCTTGATCTTGCCCTGATAGTCCTTGGCCAGTTCTTCGACGATGGGGGCGATAGCGCGGCAGGGGCCGCACCAGGTTGCCCAAAAATCTACGAGAACGGGCTGATCCGATTTCAAAACATCCTGGTCGAAGTTCGCATCGGTGACTTCGACGATTCCGTTACCTGCCATTTTGTTTCTCCTCGTTGTGAAGGTCGCGCTGTCGGTCGACGGTCGACGTTCTCATCGAGCGGCGTTACCGGGGCCCTTGGCGATCTGTATGAGTGCTTCCCGTAAGGGAGCCGAACTCATTATCGTAACACTGCCATTGGATGCTTGGGGAGCCGGGAAAGTCGCAAGACGTCGCTGGTCAGGCGGGTGGCCACGCGGGTGGTCAGGGATGAGGTGCTTTCTCGACGTTAGGGTCGGACTGGGAAGCAGGCGTGAGGGACTTGATGAAGCTAACCAGTTGCCAGCGCTGGGGTTCCGGCAGCTTGGACCACACGGGCATACCGCGGCGCACCACGCCGTTGGTCAGCAGCCAGAAGAGCGAGCCGGGAGTGGCCTGTTGCACCTCGGCGGCGCGCAGGCTGGGGCCCTTCTTTCCACCATCGGCCGTGTCTCCATGGCACTCGGCGCAATGCCGGGCGAAGAGCTTGCCGCCAGCGGCCACGGCCTCGGGATCGGCTTCCAGGGGATTGCGACGAGCAGCCGCCTTCGCAGGAGCTTTCGATAGTTCCCCGTAGATGGAGTTGTCTTTGCTGGCGGAGTTCGTCTGTGCGGTGGCCATGGCGAGGGTCAGAACGAGAACGATGGCAGAACATCGCAGAGTCATGAGCGACCTCCAAACAGGCGGCTGATGGCGGAACCGAAGCCGGAGAATTCGCGAGAGACGCCCCAGCGCAGCAGAAAGCGGTGGCTGTTGTCATTGAGACCGAAGCCAGGCGACAGGCGCAAGGTCCAATCCGAGGGCAGATACCAGGCAATGACCGGCGCCAAATAGTGAGAAGTATCGTGCAAACCGAAACTGTGGCGGTCGCCGAGGCCGCCATACATTTCAATTCCGGCGATGAAATTCTCGCGGCAAAAACTGCAGCGTTTAGCGGACGCCTTCAGCGCCAAGGGGCGGCTGGCGCCGATCGCGTAACCGAACTCCCAGGGCTCGCCGGGTGAGACGTTCTTGGTGGCGATGGTGTTTTGTGCGATGTTCCAGCCTTTGAAAGTCTTAGACAGCAGCAGCTTGGTTTCGATTTCGTGATCGTGATCGTAACGGGCCAGGGCGTTGGGATCGGAGTAGTCTTCTTCGACGTCATGGCCCTCGACTTCTTTCAGGATCTTGTCGGCGCCGCTGGTTTGTTCGTACTCGATGTAGAGCACGGGATTGATGAAGTGCTCGCGTTGCAGAAGGCGGAAACGGTTCTCCCAGCGGAAGCCGGTAAAAATGGTGCTGTCGTTGAATGTGGTTTGTCCATCGAGGTAGAGTTCGGTGGTCCACCAGGCGGTCGCGCCGTACTCGAACTCGGCCCAGAAGGCGTGGAAGTCGTTGCCGCCGCGCTGGGTGCCGAAGGTGGAGAAGTACTCAACTTCGAGACTGCCCGGCTCTTCCAGATAGTGGTCGTAGGCCACGATGTAGGGACTCTCCTGGGATTGGGCCGTGCGAACCAGAAAGAGCAGAGCAAGAGCGAGCAGGCCGAAGGACAACGCTCGCCGGACGGGAGGCCACGAGACCCGCGAGGGCCAGGGCAGATCGCTGTCCGAGGAAGAAGATTCGGGTTGAGGGCTGGCGGAAGTCAAGAGAAGTCGATTCCTTTCGGCAGAACTACGAGGCTTCCTAGTTGCAACTTAGTCGCATCTGGGATACACTCACGATACTGCTGGAGCACGGGCTGAACCGTCAAGCTCCGGCGGAAGAATTCGTCGCACGCCGGTTGCGACCAGTTGCGACTACCGAGGATTACGAATGCCGCTTCCGCAGACGGAAGTACCGGGAAGACTGCAGGCGCACTTCGCCGAGCGCGGAATCCGCATGACGCAGCAGCGCCGCGCCATCTTGCGCGTGATGGAGACGGCCACCAAGCATCTCGATGCCGCCCAGCTTTTGCGCAAGGCGCAGAGACTGGATGCCAGCGTCGACCGCAGCACGGTCTACCGCACCTTGCGACTGCTGAAGCGGCACGGCTTGATCGATGAACTTGACCTGATGCACATCAACGGCGAGGGACATTACTACGAGCGCAAATTGGGGCGCGACCACATCCACATGGCGTGCCTGCGCTGCGGCAAGATCACGGAGTTTGTGAGCGACGGTTTTGAAAGGCTCAAGCAGCAAGTAGAAAAAGACTGCCGCTTCCGGGTCCTGATCTCACGGCTGGAAATTGGCGGATACTGCGCGACTTGCCGCGGACCGCAGTAGACGCATCTTCGCGTGCGCGGAGAAAAAGAAAAAGCGTCCTCGACTTTTCAGTCTAGGACGCCTCGGCAGCCCTCCCCCAGAACTGCCAAACCACGAAATGGATATTAGAATTCCCTTCATTTTGTGTAAACGTCACTTTGGTAACGCGATTAGCGGAAAGCTAAGTCCGGAACTAACGGAAGGAACAACGTTGCAATCGGTTATTGTTTCTGCCAGGTTTGGCCGTCGTCGCCGGTGGTCCACACTTCCGGGGTCGAGGTTGTGATTTTTCCGTGCTGGGGATCGGAGAATTCCACGGCAATGATGTCACCCGTGAGAATCGCACCCGCCGAAGAGGGTGCAACGCGCGTCCAGTGGCTGCCGGCGTCGAGGGAATGATAGAGCGCTCCGCCGGAACCGCCCGCCCACACGTCTGGACCCGTCGCGGCGACAGCCCGGAACGTTAGACCACCAACTTGCTTCTTGAGGACTTTCTTGTCCGCGTCTTTCTGTCTTGCCCGGGACTCCTTAGCAACGACTTCGGAACTGGCAAGGGACGCGGAGTTTGCGTTCACATCGACATCGTGCCAGGTGTTGCCTTGGTCGAAGGACCGCTGCAAACTGCCTGCGGAGCTGATGGTCCAGCGAGGCAGCAGAGCGGGCGAGAGGACAGCCAACGGCGTGAAGTTGCGACCGTTGACTGGGGTCTGGCTCACCTCGGGGTTGGCAATCAAGCCTCCGATACTCCTGGCCTCCGTCTGAACCTGCGCATTTGCAGACGAAACCTCGACCATTTCTGAGGCGCTGCCGGGGCTCAGTGTGAAACTGTATGTTGAGGGCTGATTAGCATCGTAGTTAAAGTCGAGGACGCTGGTCTTGAAACCTGGCGCTTCCGCCAGCGCTTTGTAGTTTCCCGTGGGAAGGCCGGCAATGAGCCAAGTGCCTTGAGAATTGGTCACGGCGGTAGCGGTCTCTCCGGTCTTGGAGGGAGTGATCGTAATCCGCGCGTTCGACACCACGGCTCCTGTGGGATCGACAACATAACCGCCGATCTGCCCCGGAGGGGCCTGCGCTGTCAGCCTGAGGGCCGCCTGGTCCTGACGAGGTTGGTTGTTAGTTATTGCTTCTGCGCGAGAGGCCAGCGGCACCGGCGCCTTGGCCTTGCCAACCGAGTACGTGGAATTTTCACCGGCAGGCCGGGCCGGTGGCGGGGCCTGACGCGCGTCCAAACTGGCATCTTCCGTCGCGACCGCGGGCGACGCACCCGACGCCTGCACCGTCTGGCTGGTCGCGGGAATCCTCCCGTTCACGGACATGTCGTTCGCGTGATCCTGTTTCGCGAGCGCCGAAGATGGCGCGGATGCGGGCGCCTGATTCTGCGCCGCGTTCTGTTGCTGCCACTGATTCGCTCCCAAGGGACCATGCGGGAGCGTGCCGCCCAGAGTCGCACCGCGACTACTGCCAACGCCGCCGCCGGCTTGGGGCGCTAGCACCCGCGCCGGAGATGCCTCTGCGCGAGCCGGACTCTTCTTTTCGTTAGCAACCGCGTTTGTGCTATCGACAGAATCGGCGAAGGCCGGGGTTGAGGGAGATTGGAGTTTCTCCTCCTTGTCAGCGTGCGCAGCAACAAACCGATCCACTTCCTTCTTGGGCTCATTCGCGGCAATCTCGACTGGTGCAGACTGCTTTAAGTGCGTAGCTGCCAGCTGGGAACGCCGCTGAAGTTGCAGGAGCCCCAGTGACGCGATGGCGACGACGCCAGCGGCGACAAATCCCCAACGAAGCACGGGCCAAGTCAGCCATCTGCTGGGAGACGCCGTGACGGCCGCCTGCACTGGCTCGGTCGCGGGTAAAGCCAAAGCCACAATATCGCGGCAGTCGCCGCAGCCCGCCAGGTGCTCGAGCACGACCGTTCGTTCCCGGTCAGGCAGCGAACGCTCGGCGAAAGCGCTCAGCAGGTCCGCGTCTGGATGATTGACGGCAAGGGCTGCGGCCTTCAGGCGCTCGCGTACGATTTTGGGGACGTTTTGCATTTCAGCTTCGAGCTCGTTCGGTTTGGCTCCTTTACTTTGCTATGCCTGAGGCGCAGGTTTCCTCACTGCTACTCGTTATCCCGGACCTTCTCTTACCCGTGCTTCTGCTCCCTTCTCAGAGAACGCTGGCGTCGACGATTCTTGCGCCAGGCTGCGGCGAATATCTAACTGCAGGTCACGTACATCGACTTCCAGAGCTTCCTCGGCCTGGCGGCGCGACATGCCGCGGCGCGCCAGGTCTGCAACGATCTGCTTGCGCAAAGACTTGGCCAGCTTGTCTATCTTGCGGCTGATGGTGGACTCGTGCACGCCCAGCATGCGGGCAATCTCGGCAAGAGTGCGGCCATCGAGATAATAGGCGCTCAGCACCACGCGCTCTTCCGCGGAGAGAAGAGCGAGGGCTTCGTCGGTGGCCTGCGCCAGACGCGTGTCGGCGGACGGAAGCGGCTCGGGCTCCGGAGCCCGGAATTGGACGCCCTCTTCGGATTCCTCGTCGAGACTCACCAGGCGCTTCGTGCGGCGGTAGCGATTGACGTATTCCTGCGCGAGGACGGTGCGCAACCAGCCTTCCAGCGAGCCACGGCCCGTGTACGAAGCAAGTTTTGAGACGCGCTGGCCATCGCGCGTATTGGTGCCGTAAAGATCGGCGTAAAGCGTATCGGCCAGTTCGCGCGCGGCGGAGTCTTCGCGGGCGATGCGAAGCGCGGACAGGTAGAGTTTCTCGCGGTAACGCGTAAGAAAAATCTCCCAGGCGGAATTGTTGCCGGCGGCGCAGGCACGGGCGAGGGCAAGTTCGTCGATCCGAAGGCTCAGGAGAAAGGTACGGATTTCGGTCTCGGAAGTGGCGCCGTGTTTCGTGCCGATCTCGCAGAGGATCGTGGCGAAGGATTCGCGGGTGAGGCCGATCTGTTCGCATCCGCCCTTGGCATGCAGCTCCGCCAGCAGGTCGTTGACGATGGACTGCACGGCGAAGCTTGGTTTTGTGATGCTCATGTGCGGGCGCGGGATCTTCAAGGGTAATCCCGAGACACCTGAACTGTGCCGTACGTCGCGTCCCTGTTGGCGCGCTAGCCAGCCACAGGCGCTGTTCTCGATGCTACCAATTTATTAGACACGCAGCGCGTGAATTTTGGGCGCAAGCGGGGCGGGGATATTCGTTCTTCCAACGAAGCGAGATGGACAGCGCGCCCCGACGGGTCCGCCATGTTCCGCGACGAACGAAACATGGGCACCCGGTGCTACCTGGGAGCGAGGGCGCGCTGGTCCTCAACGCATACGTACGTGCCGGGGGAGGAGCATCATGAATTCGAAGATCTTCTTGGCTTTGGCGGTGCTGGTAATGGTGGCCGGGCTGGTGCTGGTGAACCAGCGGCAGGCGCGGGCGGGAGAAGTGACTCCGGCGCCGGGATACAAGGTGCTGGATCCGATCCGGCATGGGAACCTAACCGTGTTTCCCGTGGTGGCAGCAAAAAGCTATCCGACTGGCGAGTTTTTGACGCTGGACGAGGGGCTGCGCTCCGGAGACGTGGTCGTGACCGAGGCGGGCAATGTGCGGGGGCTGATCCGGCGGCACCAGGTGCCAGAAGTGCGGCATGATGGGGCGCAAGTGAACCGGTTGGTGTTGGTCAACAACTCCAGACGGCCGTTGCTGCTGCTGGCCGGGGAAATCGTCAGCGGCGGCAAGCAGGATCGCGTGATTGGGAAAGACCGCATCGTTCCGGCGGAAAGCGATCCCGTGGACCTGAGCGTGTTTTGCGTTGAGCCTGGGCGGTGGGTAGCGACCAGCGAGCATTTTGGGGCGTCTGAGTCGATGTATGGCGGCGCCGTCGGCGGTGCAAAGGCGAACGCCCCGATGGCGATGATGGTGCAGCCGTCGGTGCGCGCCAAGGCCATGGGCGATAAGGATCAGAGCCAGGTTTGGGCGGAGGTACGCAAGCAGCAGCAGGCGCTGGAGACGGTCGAGGTAGCGGCCGCAGCTCCCGAGGTGGCCACGGAGCTTGCGAGGACATCCTCGTACGCCAAGGTAAATGAGAACGAAGAGGTCAAGAAACAGGTGGACGCGGTGGCCAGGCCGATTGAACAGAACTATCAGAGCCTGATCCGGCAGCTGCACGATCGCAACGCAGTCGGTGTGGTGGTGGCGGTGAACGGGCGCATCATCTGGGCCGATATTTTTGCCAGCACCGATCTGCTGGAAAAATACTGGCCCAAGCTGGTGCGCTCGTATGCGTCGGAAGCGGTAGTCACGCGCGCAAAAGACGTGGAGGTGGGCGTGGGCCGCGCCCAGGCATTCCTGGAGAACATGGAAGGACGCCGGGAAACGATCGAGAGCGAACCCGGGATTTATCGCCACACGGAGATCAATGGCGATGGGTTCAAGGCGTTTGCGTTGACTTCATTGCTGCCGAAGACCGGGTTCGATGTGCACGTGGCGAAGATGGCGGAGTGAGAAAACGGTGTTTACTCGTCAGCAGAAAGTCATGTCTGCAGCGAAGGGCATTCGTTCTTCTTTGCGCCCTTCGCGGCAGTTCTTCGCGAACTTCGCGGTTAAGGTGTTCTTGTGAACTGCAGAAGACATCTTAGCCGCAGAGGGCGCTAAGAAAAGCCGCAAAGGTCGCAAAGCAAAACGCCCGCAAAGCAAGGCGGCTGACTCACTACTACCAATCACTAGCCACTTGCTTTTTGAGACTTGCCCACCAACTCCTCGATTGCGGGGAAGGACTTAGGCGGAATCAGGGTGTGATCCGGAGGCATGGAACCAGCGTTGACGGCCTTCGCCAGGATTTCGAGCGCGATTCCCGCGGCGGGAGCGGTGATGATGGTGGCCCTCATCAGACCGCGGCGTACCCAGTCCTGACCGGTCTTGGTGACACCGTCACATCCCGTGAACGGAGTTTTCAACCACTGTTCGCGGTCCTCGTCCGTCAGGCCGGCAAAGGCTTTTCTTGCTCCCATGGCCATGGCATCGTTCTGGCAGATGACAGCGCGAATCTGAAGCTGCCGGGGGGAACCGAGCGAAAGCCAGGACTTCGCCGCTTGATGCGCGCTGCGCTCGGTCCAGTCGCCCTTGAGCATTTTCAGTTCAACACCAGCCGGCTTGGTGGAGAGCATCCCTTTCGTCCGGAGCTGCGTCGCCGTGCTGTTGAAGGGGCCCTCCATGTAGAGAACGTTGCCTTCCGGGACGAGGGCGCCAAGTTGCCTGCCCTGAATTCTGCCGACCTCGGATTGGTCCGTGCTCACCGAGAAAACGGGAACGCCGCTGCTCTGCCGAAGTTCGGCGATGTAGTCGGGATCGCTGTTGATGATCCCCCAACCGATCCCCGCTCCGACGGCCGCTCTCGCGACCTGAGGCATGCCAGTGCCCACCGGCTCCACAAGAATGGCGGTGGGGTGCTGGATGGGATCCTGAATGATCTTGATGAGCTGCTGGGTCTGGTTGACGGCGTCGTTGTCGGCGTAGATCACCTGAAGCTTGATGCCGAGGCGGGCGGCCACGTCTGCCACGGTGACGGCCTGTTCTGCCTGGTAGTCATTCTCTCTGGTGGTGAGAGCAACAACTACGCTTAATTTTTCCATGAGGTTGGGCCGGACTCGAACTTCTACTAACGCTGAATTGTGTCACAGAGAGCGCGCGCTGACAAAGGCTCTTTCGACGCTGAACAAGCGGTGTTACTCGTTCCTGCCCGAATCGTACCAGCTACGCCACGCGGTGGAATTATTGGGCAGGTGCTGCCGGGTGATGTCCGCGAGAGCCTGAAAGGCCCAGGCGTGAGTCCGGGCATCCAGCGAGGGATCGTCCGTGTAGTTCAGCAGCCGTGGGACTGCGCTGAGCCGCTGTTCGCGAGTAAGCATGCCGGACGTGGCCAGGCTGCACGCGGCTCTTTCTCGAACCACCGGCGAAGGATCGTCGTGCATGGCCAGCAACAGAGGCTCGATCGTCTTGGTGTCACCGACCAGGGCGAGACCTTCAACGGCCCAGCGCCGGGATTCTTCATCGGAATCCTTCAGATGCGCGGTCAAGACCTGCACAATGCGGTCGGTCTCGACTCCGCGATTGCCCATGAGGCCGAGCGCCCACAGTGCCCAGATCTTTTGCGCGCGATCCGGAGACTCGGCTGTTTGCAGCAGGTAATCAAGACTGGCGGAGTTCTTCGCTAATCCGTACGCGGCCAGTTCGACCTCGATCCCGGATTCACGCACACGCATATCGCTGGAGTTCAACGCTGCCGTGGTGAGCGTTGCGATCTGTGAGTTCCACTTGAGCTTTCCCTGCCAGCGATCGACGCGAGAGGAAATTTGATCGACGGCGCCATCAGATTTGCCCACGGCAAGTTCGAGCAGAGTCTCGGCTTGCTTCTGCGGTCTCAGGCGATCCAGTTGGCACGAGTCTTTCGTGGATGCAAGCGGTGAGGCGACGTCTCCGCGCAAGGACAAGAGATTGGCGAACTTTGTCTTCGCGGATCGTGACCAGCCGGCGTGAGCGCTGCCGATGCTCCCTACCAAGACAGCCAGCAAGCCTCCAATCGCCAACGCAAACACTGGGCTGAAGCGCACCGGCTTTGCGGCGCGCGAGGCTGGGGGCGAAGCCACGTCCGGGCCGCCCGCTTTAACGTCAGAGCCCGGGCCAAGAGTCCCGTAGTCCGGAGTCGGCTGCAGACGCGGATCCGAGATCGGCCCGGATTGCGCCTGCGTGTCTTGCCCCGGGGAACTTGGCTGGGATACGCCCATATAATGAGGAGTCTAGGTGGAGCGCCGAAATGGGGTAAAGTTACTTCGGGTCGAACCCTAGCGGGTTAGATGCAGAGATGCGGCTTCCCGGCAGGGTCCAGTGGACGGTGGCCGCCATCCAAACGAAAGTTACCAGGAGGGAACTATGCCGACGAAGTCCAAGTGGTGGGTTGCAGCAATCACCGTGTCCCTGGCGGCAGTGGCCCTGGCTGCGGCTGGTCCCGGATACCAGACGGTGACGACTTACAAAGTGGGCGGCGAAGGCGGCTGGGACTATCTCACCACCGACTCCGACGCGCGCCGCGTCTACATTTCTCGCGGCACGCACGTCATGGTCATCGACGCGGATTCAGGCAAGAGCGTCGGCGATATCCCCGATACACCGGGCGTACACGGTATCGCACTCGCGCCCGACCTCGGACGCGGCTTCACCAGCAACGGGCGGGAAGGCACGGTCAGCATTTTCGATATCAAGACGCTGGCGACCAGCAGCAAGGTGAAGGTGGGCGACAATCCTGACGCGATTCTCTACGATCCGGCGACGAAACGCGTGTTCACGTTCAACGGCCGGAGCCAGGACTCTACCGCGATCGACGGTGCCACCGGAAAAGTTCTGGGCACAATCAAACTGGATGGCAAACCGGAGTTTGCGGCCAGCGATGCCAAAGGCGAGATATTCGTTAACATCGAGGACAAGAGCGAACTGGTAGCCATCGATCCAAACAAGCTGGAAGTAAAGGCGAAGTGGCCGCTGGCGCCGTGTACCGAGCCCAGCGGACTCGCGCTTGACCGCAAGAATCGTCGGCTGTTTGTGGGCTGCGACAACAAGATGATGGCCGTAGTGGATGCGGACAGCGGCAAGGTTCTGGCAACGCCGGCCATTGGCGAGGGCGTCGACGCGACCGCATTCGATGCCGAAACCGGGCTGGCTTTCGCCTCCTGTGGCGTAGATGGCGTGCTCACGGTAGTGAAAGAGGACTCGCCTAACACATTCAGCGTAGCGGAGAACGTGACGACACAGAAGGGAGCGCGCACGATGGCGCTTGATTCGAAGACGCACAACGTGTTCGTGGTCACGGCGCAGTTCGGTCCCCGGCCCGCGCCGACCGCGGACAACCCGCGTCCCCGGCCGCCTATGGTTCCGGATACCTTTGTCGTCCTCGTCTTGAGCAAATAACTTTGCGGCCAATGAGTCAGACTTTTTTCTCAGGACGGATTTTGTTGCGGCTCGGGTTGGTTCTGATCCTGGGACAGGCTTGCTTTGCTTACTCCGTGCTGACCCACGAGCAGGTCGTGGACCTGCTGTGGGTGGACCGCATTCAGCCCATGGTGAAGGAACGCTTCCCGGATTTGACGGACAAGCAACTCCGGGAAGCGCACGCCTACGCTTACGGCGGTTCGCTGGTGCAAGACATGGGCTACTACCCATTCGGCAGCCGGTACTTCAGCGATCTGACCCACTACGTCAGGACCGGGGATTTCGTTGTCTGCCTGATTCAGGAAGCGGGCACCGCAAATGAATATGCATTCGCGTTAGGGGCGCTGGCGCATTATGCGGCAGACAACAGCGGGCATCCGATGGTGAATCACGTGGTGGCCATGGAGTTTCCGGCACTGCAACGGAAGTTCGGCGACGTGGTCACGTATGCCGACTCGCCCAAGGCCCACATCCGGGCTGAGTTTGGCTTCGATATGACGCAGGTGGCGAAGAACCGCTACACTTCGGACCGCTACCACGACTTCGTCGGATTTGAGATTTCCCAGGGCTTGCTGGAGCGGGTGTTCCCGAAGGTTTACGGCATCAAGTTCGACGATGTCGTGGATGACGAGGACTTGGCGATCGGAAGTTTCCGGCACGCGGTCAGCAAGATAATTCCGGAGATGACAAGAGTCGCATTGCTGAACCGCAAGAAAGATCTCGTAGCAGACACCCCGAACGCAGCGAAAAGGAAGTACCTGTACTATCTTTCGCGGACGAACTACGAGAAAGAATGGGGAACCGAATACCGGCGTCCCGGATTTGGAACCAAGTTGCTGGCGATCATACTCAAACTGCTTCCGAAGAAAGGTCCCTTTAGCGGACTCGACTTCAGGATTCCGACGCAGCAGGCCGAGGATCTTTTCATCGAGAGTATTGACGACACCGTGCGGAGTTACGGGCAACTGCTTCAGGACACGCAGAAGGGAACTCTGCACCTGGCCAACCGCGACTGTGACACAGGACGGGAGACCCGGGCGGCGGAGTATACGCTTGCGGATGTAACCTACGCACGTCTGGTGGACAATTTGTCCGACAACGATTTCAAACAAACGTCTCCTGAGTTACGCGAGAACATTCTCGCTTTCTACCGGAATCCGGACGCCCCGCTCGCGACAAAACGGAAAGCAAAAGACTGGAAGAGGATTCCGGACGAACTGGAACAGTTAAAGACTGCGGCAACCGTGACCAACGGGAAAAGCTTGCCTACTTTGCCCGGCTCTGGAAGTAGCGGCATTGGGCAGTGAGCGGGCATCCCGCTTCACACAATGGACGCGTCCGTTTGCAGATTTCCTGGCCGTGCTGGCGAAGAAGTTGATGAGCGGCGATGAGCGCATCGTATCCGGAAGGCAACTTTCCGGCCAGCGCTTGCTGCACAGCGCGATAGGTGGCTGAGTAACTCTTTTTCTCCTCGGCAAAGCCCAGACGCACCAACGCACGCAGGCCATTCGATTCCAGCGCGAGAACCGGATAACTGCGCGTGAACATCAGGATTTTTTCGGCTCCAGGATCGCCGATCGTCGGGAAGCGCTTCAAGGATTTCTTTGCCTGCGGCAGCGGCTTCTTGAGTTCGGCGCCCAGGTCGTCATCGAAAATGTAGTGCGCCAGTTCGGCGATCTGGCGCAGGCGCCGGGCGCGGAGTTCGGGAACAATTCCGCCCATGCGTGTAGCTTCCTCGATCTGCTTCTGCGATGCTTTGAGGATCTCCTCCGGGCGAGTGCCGATGTTCTGCTTCAGCGCGGCGAAGGCCGCGGCCCGCTTGTCGTCGTCGGCAAGGTAGGCGACGTTCTCGAACAGGATGAGTTCCAGCGGACCAGTAATCTTCGGCGGAGTGGGCCGGCCGTAGAACTTCTCCAGCCTCTTGACGATCACGCTAAATAGTTTTGACCCAGCCGCGTGCATGAAAAGCCTTCACAAAACCTGCGATTCCGGCTAGGATATCGCAACTCAGATTGGCCGTACGACCGTTCGGTTGGAGGTTTGCGTGCAACTGGGGAACCCGGCGTACGAGTAAATAACTCTATCCCGCTGAGTCGAGCCCGCGTCGTCCAGTTCTTTGGACGCCTCGGGATTTTTTGCACACAAATTTGGACGGTGAGGGCCACGTGAGATGACGATTCCCGACGAGAAGTTCTACCACGCGCAGATCACCCGGCGCGTCGATTTCGCTCCGGACCTGTGGATGTTCCGCATCCGCAGCGGTGGCGAATTCAAGTTTGTCCCCGGGCAGTACGCGACGCTGGGAGTCGAGGCTGGTGGGAAGCGCGTTGAGCGTCCGTACTCGATCGCGTCGTCGCCGGCCGAGGATGAAGTTGAGTTCTTCTTCGAACTCGTGCCCGAAGGTGCGCTGACGCCCCTCCTGCACAAGATGCAGCCCGGCGACCAGTTGCTGATGCGCAAGGTGCCCAAGGGAAGATTCTCGCTGGAGATGCAGAATGGCCGCAAGAATCACCTGCTGATCTCCACCGTGACCGGGGTCGCTCCCTTCGTGAGCTACGTGCGCACGCTACACAAAGACTGGAAAGAGGGACGATTCGACGGGACCCACAAACTGTTCCTGCTGAATGGCGCAAGCCGCCCGTGGGAGTTTGGATACCTCGAGGAACTGAACTGGTTTGATAAGGAATTGCCGTGGTTCAAGTATGTGCCGACGGTCAGCCGGCCCTGGGATCACGAAGACTGGCCCGGAGAAATCGGTCGCGCGGATGACATTCTGCGCAAGTACGCGGATCACTGGGAGCTGGATGCAAGCAACACGCTGGCGTACCTGTGCGGGCATCCAGAAATGATCGAGCACAGCAAGGCAATTCTGAAGCGGCGCGGCTTCACGGACAAAGGAGCGGTCAAGGAAGAGGTTTACTGGATCCCAGCGAAATAATCGCCAGATACGTCGCGCATATTCCGCAGCCTAGACCCAAGCGCGGTAGATAGACACAAATGCGTGCCGACCCTACTGCACCGCCGAATTCTCTTCTTCTTCCGGCGCGCCATGCCTCCGCAGCAACTGCGGCAGATTCTGCGAAAACGCCGACCGGGGCAGAACCATGTCGCATCCCACCTCGTGCGCTTTCTGCTTTAGATCTCCCTGCACGTGCGACAGAAATCCAATGATCGACGTCCCCTTCTTCAGCTTGCTCTTCAGTTTCGGGATCAGCGTCAGCGGCTTCACGCTGGCAAGGTTCAGGTCGAAAATAATCAGCGACGGCTTTTCTTCCCCGTTCTGTTGCATCCGCTCCGTCAGATCCTTGTCCGTCTTCACGAACTCAACCTTCACGTTGAGCTTGCGCGCCGTCTCCTGAATCTTCGCCATGAAAAACAGGTCCTCGATAAACGCAAAAATGCGCGGAGTCGCGTCTCCATTCGCCGGCAGCGGTTCCGGCTCGAGCTGCGGATATTGCGCCGCGAACCCCGGCCGTTGCCGTCCGACTCGATGCCCGTTGTTGCCCCCGGCCATTGCGGCCCGGTAGCTGTGGTCCATCGGCGCCGTGTAGATTCCGTCTTTGTTCTCCCGGCTCAGCCCTGGCCCGGGTCGTTGTCCGCGCTGATTTTGGGGACGGCGTCCGCGCCGCCTTCTTCTTCCTCCGCCACCACCGGAGGGCTTTCCTGGTCCTGCGTTCATAGTCCTCTCAAGCTGTTCGATATTTTGCTGCTGCAAAAATTTGCGGATTTCAGAGGGCGTGCCACACGAGCGCTCGGGCCAGTCCGCGCGGAATTCCGCCGGACACACGCCACCGGATCTATGCGCTTACGGATTGCGGCTGGGCACACTCTGGAACGAACCCCAACTCTCGAAACGTACTCTTATTCGCGAACGGTGCTTCTAATTTTCAGTATCGGTTTTCCGTTTTCGGATCCGTAGGCGCCGCCTCGGAACGGCTGGCGCGGAAGGCCTGCGCGGGAACGAGGCCTAATAATGAGAACATCTTCATCGTACGCGTCCTTGCCCAACCGCGCAAGGCCCACCCCACACACCTTTTGCACAGGAGGACATGACTCGGAGGATGCGCCGGACTCCGCGCCTTACCCCTCCGCCAAAACTTCCCGGGCCCACTGCTGCGCCTGCCAGTAATGCCCGGCGACGTCTTCGGAATCCAGATGCAGGCTTTCGCCCAATCGTGCCGCCGCTTCCCACTCCCCGCTCTCATGCGCCAGCATCAACTGGTACACCGGACGCAGCACGCTCGGTTGCCCCAGCAGCACCGCCTTGGTCGCTTGATCCAGCGAAATTTTCTCCAGCACTTCCGCCATCGGCAGCTCCAGCATGGCATCGATCAGAGACAACAGCCCCAGCAGAAACAGATCCGATTCCCCGTGCGGCACCCGTGGTGCCAGCAGCTCTCCAAACCGCCCCCGCACCAGCGCCGACAGCACCAGATCGCTGGTCTTCTCCTGTCCCGCACCCACGGCCGCCACCAGACGCACCCAGCGCCGCACTTCTCGTTCTCCCAACATCGACAGTGCATGCCGCACCGAATGAACTTCGTTCTTGAGTCCGAAAATCGCCGAATTCAGGTAGCGCAGCAGACGATAGCACACCGATGCCTCGGCCTTCACCAGACTCTCCAGTCCCACCACATCCAGTTCGGGGCGCGACACCTCCTGCAGCATCCGCAGATAATTCATTCGCTGCGCTGGCATGTCCCGCGTGTTCATGGTCTCCGGCCGGCGAAAAAAGTAGCCCTGGAAATACACAAACCTCTGATCCCGCGCCCGCACAAACTCGCTATGCGTTTCGATCTTCTCCGCCAGCATCCGGCAGCGCCACGGCCCGTACCGCTTGATCATGGCCGCCTGTTGCGCCTCCGTCGTCAGCTGCATTTCCACCTTGATGATGTCCGCCATCTCCGCCATCGCCTCCCGCGGATCGTCGGCCACATAGTCGTCCTGCGCGATCAGATACCCGGCCTCTTTCAAGCTCTGGCACGCCGCGACTACATCCGGATCCGGCGGCACGTTCTCCAGAACTTCCACCACCGTCGACATGGACGGAAGCAGTGTCACCAGACCTTTGATCAGAGTATCCCGCGTGCAATTCACAAATGCCCGCCGCCCATCGCACAACACGTCCAACCCCATCAGTAGCGAACGATCCAGCGTCGCCCGCGACGCCTCATCCCGGTCTCCGCTGAACGCGGTTTCCAACCCATCCCGAAACAGCAACTCGTAGCCGAAAACCTTTTCCTCCCGGTCGACGATTGGCTGCCGCGCCACATACCGCAACGGCTTCACATCTTTCACCCGGGCTTTTGCCGCGGCTTGTCCAGCAGAGATATTTCCCACGTCTTCTATTATCGGCAGCAAATCGGAAAGTCTGAGGCACGGCGATCCCCTCCCGCAGAGTGCGGAAGTTTGGAGAAGAGATGAGAACCTGCTAAGAGAAGAGTGCGTTTCGACAATACTCCGAGGGTGGAGGTTCTAGACTAACGCCGGGTGCCCCATTTCTCGCGTCCTTTGCGAGAAGTGGGGCTTTGCGGGTGCCCCATCCTTCTCGCGTCCTTTGCGAGAGGGTGGGGATTTTGACTTACGCCGGGCGCCCCATCCTAGCCGCGTTCTTTGCAGCAACGGTGGGGATTCTGCGCTGCCGCAGCTATACCCTCTGCACCCCGCCCAACTCCGCAAGCGCCGCCACAATCTTCCCCGACCACTGCGCCACTTCATCCTCGCGCAACGTCCGCTCGGCGGACTGGAACCGAACCCGTAACAACACAGAATATTTCCCCGCCGCAATCGAGCCGCCGCGGAAAATCTCTATCGGACGGAATTCCTTCATCTCGCGAATCTCCAACTCGTGTGCGGCCTTCTTCATCTCGACGAAGGGAATATCGTCGGAAAAGATGAACGAAAAATCCCGCTCTACCGCAGGATATTTCCCGAGCGGCGTAAAGCGCGCCGTTCGCAGTCCCAGCCTGTACAACGCCTCCAAATCAAATTCCGCCAGGTACACGTCCTGCCGCAGCTTTCGAGCTCCCACCACTTCCGGATGGATCTGCCCGAATTGCGCCACCACCGCGCCATTCACCCGCGCGCGTGCCGACCGTCCGGGATGAAAGTATTCCGCCGTCTCCCGGTCGTAAGTCACTTCTCCAGCAAACGCCGCCAGCAGGTTCTCTACATCCCCCTTGAAACCGCGAAACGCCTCCGCAACCGCCGCGTGCTCGCCCTTGCTCACATCCAGCGCGCCGCCCATTGGTAGCATGCTCCGCACCGACGACGCCGTTGCACCCAGACATGCGCGCTTCGGTTCCACGCGCTCGCCGCCCAACAACTCATACACGCTGCTGATCTCGAACAGCCGCGCCTCCGGCACATCGCGATTCAGATTCCACGCCAGCATGTCGAGCATGCCCGGCGCCAGCGAAGTCCGCATCACCGACGCTTCTTCGCTCAGCGGATTCTCCAACTCCAGCACCTGCGCTCCCGCGGAAAACCCAGCCGCGCTAGAAGAAAATTTCTCCGCATCGGCATGCGAAATAAACGTCAGCGACACGGCCTCGTTGTATCCCAAGGCCAAAGCCCGCTGGCGCAGCGTCGCATCCATCGCCGCCTGCGGCAACTCCACCACCGCGCCGCTATACGCCGGCAGCGTGTTCTCGAATTTGTCATAGCCGTGCAGCCGCGCGATTTCCTCGATCCCGTCGATCTCGCGTTCCACATCAAGCCGCCAGCTCGGAATATGCACGCGGAATTGTGCGTCGCCCTGCCCCTCTGGTATGAGGCTGAACCCCAGACTCTTCAACAAGCGGAAGATGAGCCCCACGTCGAGGCTTTCGCCCAGAATGCGCCGTACTTCCGCCACGCGCAACATCACCGGAGCCTGATCCATCCGCCGCGAGACCACGTCCACCACATCGCCAACCAGTTCGCCGCCGCCCGACGACAGAATCATCTCCGCCACGAGATCGCACGACAGCACGGTCGACTCGAAATCCGCTCCCCGTTCGAACCGGTGCGAGGCATCCGTATGCAGCCCATGCCGCCGCGACATCTTCCGCACGATCCCCGGATCCCACCACGCCGACTCGATCACGATATTCCGCGTCTTCTCCGTGATCATCGTGTCGTACCCGCCCATCACTCCTGCGAGCCCGACAGGCTTCTTCGCATCGCACACGACAAGATCGTCGGAAGTCAGCTTGCGTTCCACCCCGTCGAGAGTCTTCAGCGTTTCCCCATCCCGCGCCTTCCGCACAATAATCTTCCCGCCCTCCAGCAGGTCCATATCGAACACATGCGTAGGCTTGCCGATTTCCCACAGAACATAGTTGGTCGCGTCGACAGCGTTCGAAATCGGCCGCTGGTCGAGCAATTGCAGCCGTCGCGCGATCTTCTCGGGAGAAGATCTGATACGAGTCCCGCGAATGACGCGCGCGGAGAAACGAGGGCACAGTTGCGGTTCTTCGACAGTAATCGGGAAGGGCGCGTCGTGCGCCGTCTTAGCTGACGGCTGAGAGCTGACAGCTGACAGCTGCTTGAGCGGCAGATCGTAAATCGCCGCCGCCTCCCGCGCCACCCCGTAATGATTCATCGCGTCCGGCCGGTTCGTCCCAATCTCCATCTCAAACACGGTATCGGCGCCCGTCCCGCTGGCCCCCTCGACCGAAATCCCAACATTGGTCAAGTCCTCAGCCAACCGCCGGTCGTCGACCGTGAGATCGACAAACTCGCGAATCCATTGTGGAGATAATTTCATTTATAGATCGACCATCTCGCCTGGATAAAAAGCTTGGCGCGCTCCTTTATGGTGCCGCGGAACTCCAACCCATTTCATCGCGCAGTCCTTCGCAGCCAAGTGCAGGTACGAGTTCCACTCACTTACGAAGAAACTCTGAACGAATGCATCTGCGGGAACCGCGTCCAGTAACTTCTTGTCGATAGCCTTCGTGAATTCCGGGATCGATCGAGTCTCATACCCATCTGCAATCCACAATTCGCCCGGCGATTTGAAGTCGTAATTTGCATCGGAACTTGGAGGATCGATCACAAAAAAGACAACACCGAAGATCTCAATTTGGGCATCGCGGACATCGTCCCGCTGTTCGCGAGGGCCATCCGGGTCCCCTACCTTTAGCGAAACCTCCAACCGAAGGGTCCGCCGCTCATAATCGATCGACAGGCTTTTGAGCGCAGAATCGTGAAGGCCGCTTGGCAACGAGTTGTCGAGTTCTGCCCAAGTCATGCGCTGCACCCAGCTTCTGGCTCTTAAGCCTTTAGCTAAAAGCCAAGAGCTAACAGCGAAGAGCTTGTTTCATCCAAACTGCTCCAAAAACCGCACATCCCCCTGAAAAAAATACTGCAGATCATCCACGCCATACTTCAGCAGCGCCAACCGGTCCACGCCCATGCCAAATGCGAATCCCGAAACCTTCTTCGGGTCATATCCGTTGTCCTTCACGAACTCGAACACGTTGGGATCCACCATCCCGCATCCCAGCACTTCAATCCACCCCGTCTGCTTGCACGGACGGCACGGGTCCGCCCCGCGCTTCCCGCTGCCACCGCAGATAAAGCAGGTCACGTAGAGTTCCGCGCTAGGCTCCGTGAACGGGAAGAACGATGGCCGAAAGTGCGTCTTCACCGACGACCCGAATAGCGCCTTCATGGCGTGATCGAGCGTCCCCTTCAAATCTCCGAATGTAATGTTGGTGTCGACGGCAAGCCCTTCGATCTGATGAAACATCGGCGAGTGGCTCGCGTCCGGAGGATCGTTGCGATGCACCGTCCCCGGAATCACAATGCGAATCGGCGGCCGCATCTTCTCCATCGTCCGAATCTGCACCGGAGACGTGTGCGTGCGCAGCAGCAACCGCTCGCGCTGCGCCTTCGACTGCTGCCCCGCGATGAACAGCGTATCCTGCGTATCCCGCGCCGGATGGTTCGGCGGAAAATTCAGCGCCTCGAAATTGTAGTAATCCGTCTCTACAACAGGTCCTTCAGCAACGGAGTAACCCAGCTTCTGAAACACGGAAACAATCTCGCGCCAAGTCCGCATCACAGGATGCTCCGCCCCAATCGGACGACGCACGCCCGGAAGCGAGATATCCACCCGCTCTTGACTTGCTTTCGAGGTCGTCGCGTGGTGTCGAAAGAGATTGGCTTGACGCTCGATCTCCGGCAGCTGTCCGTCAAGCCAGAAGCGGACCTTATTGACGTTTTGTCCGGCGAGTTTTTTCGCGGTGGCCGGAGCTCCGCGAAGCCACGTCTCGTTGACTTGAGTGACGATGCCATTCTTCCGAGCCTGCCATCGATTTCGGAAGTCATCGAACGCACTGCCCTTTTGCACCAGATTCAGGTCGGGAGACTGCGATTGCTCGAGAATTGCTGCGGCTTCCTGCTGGAAGGCATGCTGCAGCTCAAGCACTGCCTCCTCCAGCGCCGCCGCCGAATAGTCCGTCAGTTTGGGAACGGTATATGCCAATCTTGTGCGCACACTCTCTAAGAAATTGTCATCCTGAGCGGAGTAAACCGATTCGCGAAGCGAATCGGTTTGCGGAGTCGAAGGATCCCTATCCACTAAGCCTTGCCTGCGGCTTTGCTGGGAGTTCCGACCACGGCCCGTGGCGCTGCGGAAAACAGGCTCCCCGCTTCGCTCGGAACAACCGTACACGAAGTTGCCGAAGGGCACGGCTGAAGCCGTGCCCTTCCCAAGTCTTCGCTGAAAGCTGACGGCTGATAGCTGACAGCGTTCCTACGCTGCCCCGCTGATCGCGCCCTTCGCCTGCGTCGCCAGATTGGCAAACCCCGCCGGATCCCTCACCGCTAAGTCCGCCAGAATCTTGCGGTCCAGTTCGACGCCCGCAACCTTCAGCCCGTGGATGAACTGGTTATAGCTCATCCCGTTCAGCTTAGCGGCCGCCCCGATGCGCACGATCCACAGCGAGCGGTACTGCCTCTTGCGCTGCTTGCGTCCGGAGTAGGCAAATTTCAGTGCCCGGTCGACCGCTTCTTTCGCCGAGCGGTACAGCTTCGACTTAGTGAGGAAGAACCCGCTTGCGCGGTCTAATATCTTCTTGCGTTTGGCGCGGCGTTTGGTCCCGCGTTTTACACGAGGCATTGGTGTTCTCCTTTTTTAGTTCCACGTACTGGCGGCTGGAGGTAAGGACGATTCGCCATGGCGGCGATCTCTGGCCTCTTCACACACCTGAAGCGATTGTTGATTGATGATTTTTGATTGCTGATTGAGATCGCCTCACGAAGCGCGGTTTTCAATCAACAATCAGCAATCAACAATGCCTCTACTGATACGGAATCATCCTCTTCACTTTGAGCAAATCCCCGTCGCTTACCAGCGCCGGAGATCCCAGATTCCGTTTGCGTTTCTTGCTCTTCGACGTCAGGATGTGCCGCAGGTGCGACCGCCCCCGCTTCACCTTCCCCGTCCCGGTTAACTTGAAGCGCTTGGCGGCGCCCTTGTGCGTTTTCAATTTCGGCATAAAAGTCCTCAAAAACAGCCGTCAGCTTTCAGCTGTCCGTTTCAATTAGTTCTCGCAGAAAGTCAGATGACCGCTCAGGCGAGACCTGTCATTACGATGCGGGCTTGGCGACCTGCGCCGGCGGAGCGCTCGGGCCGGGCGCACTCTGCGCCGCAGCTTTCTGCTTCTCTTCCCGCTGCTTTTCTTTCTCTCGTTCCTTCTCCGTCTTCTTCGGCGCCAAAATCGCGTGCAGAGTGTTCCCTTCCTGGCGGGGACGGAACTCTACAATGCTGTGCGGTTCCACGTCCTTGATCAGGCGCTCCAGAATCTGGCGGCCGAGGCCGGTGCGCGTCATCTCGCGTCCGCGGAAGAAAATGGTCGCCTTCACCTTGTCGCCTTCACCCAGAAAACGCAGCACGTGATTCTTCTTCGTCTCGTAATCGTGGTCGTCCACATTGATGCGGAACTTGACCTCTTTTACGGTGATCGTTTTCTGGTGCTTCTTGGCTTCGCGCTCTTTCTTTTCCTGTTGGTAGAGATACTTCCCGTAGTCCATGATGCGGCACACGGGAGGCTGCGCGGTGGGCGAAATCTCAACCAGATCCAGATTCTGCTCGCGGGCTTTTTTGATGGCTTCGAAAGGCGGCATGATGCCAAGCTGCTGCCCGTCGTCGTCAATCACGCGGATTTCGCGCGCCCGGATACGATCGTTCGTGCGGATAAAACGCTTATCGATACAGTCCTCCGTGCTCTAAGCGACTGAGAATAAAGAATTATAGCATGGGGATTACGGCTGCCATGCCTTTGGCAAGAGTCCGTCCTCCCAAACCGGACTTCGCGAGGACGGAGCATCCCGGTGTGCCACTCCCGCGAACTTAGGAACCGACCGTCACCGTCCCTCCCCCTCGTGTCAGCATGTTCTTCAGTGTGAGCGTGTACGTGAGTGCCTGACTGGTGGCGCCAGCCAAAGCCGTTTGTTGACCGTTCAGGTTGGGTGTGACGGTGTTGGGTTGCGGCCTCCATACGGTGACAGGATTACCCCCTATTTTCCATTTGATGGTGTAGGTAACGCCGTCATTGTTATTGAACTGAATCTGCCCACTCTTCGGAATCGCCACCGGATCAGGATTGGTATTCAACGCTGAAATTGTGATGGGCAGAGGGCCAATTCCAAACTGGACAGCGTAAGGCCCGCCCGTGGTCTGGCCGTTGTTGTGGTTGACGATCATGTAGTTCAGCGTCACGTTGAGGGCCGTTGCGCCGCCTTGAGCGCCGCTGTTCGCATTGTTCGCCAGGTTGATGATTGCCGGGAACACGTTCGTGAAAACAACGTCCACAGGAAAACCAGCGGTATTGCGAAACGACAGGCTGTCGTACGGCCCAATCTGCATGAACTGGTTCGGCAGTGGGACCGTCCCACCGGGCGATATCAGTATCGGCCAGAGCGTAGCTTGAGGTGCGGCGGGGCGACGCCGCCCTTTGCCCTTCTTTTTTGTGGCTGCCATATTGTCTCTCTCCTGGTGGAGCAAATTTATTTGGTGCTGGCCCGGAAATTCGGATCCGACAAAACTCCCTTCAGCGCGGGCTCGCTCTTAAGAGACTCCAGCGAATATCCCTTCTGCAGACTCTTCTCCACGTTCTCGATCGCCCGCTTTCGATTGCCCAGCGTCTCGTAGGTCTCCCCAACGTTCTCCAACACATCTGGATCGTCAGGCGCGAGCGCCAGCGCAGTTTGGATTCGAGCGAGAGCCTTTTCGCGCAGCTTCTTCTCCGCGTACAGCAGCGCGAGCCGCGCCTGTACGCCGCCGTCGCGCGGCCTCGATTGCGCCGCGGCTTCCAGCAGGGGAAGTTCCCTGTCCATCGCTGCTTCCAACTTGGTCTGATCGTGCAGTCCCTCGTAGGCCATGGCAAGATTCGCCCACACGATGAAATCCCGATCATTGAACTGCAACGCTTTCTCAGTGGTGGCTGCCGATTCCGCGAAACGCTGCTGCAGAGCATATAGATACCCCAGGTTGGCGTAAGCGCCATAACTCGGGCTAAGTTCGAGAGACCTTTTCAGTGCCTTCTCCGCTTCAGGGAATTTCTTGCTGTCGCCCTCATCGATGTAAGCCGACGCCAGGTTGGAGTACGCTGGCGCATTGTCCGGCGTTAGTTCGGTGGCATGGAGGTACTGCGCCGTCGCGTCCTGGTACCGTGCCTGACGTTGATAGAACTGGCCCAGGCTGTTATAGCCATCCCAGTAATCCGATCGCAACGCGATCGCTTTCTTGTACGCACCTTCGGCGTCGGCGGTGCGCCCAGCGTGCTCATATGAGTGAGCCATTCCCGTGAGTGCTTCGGCATTGCGGGGATCGAGTTGCAGCGCCTGCTGAAATTCCGTCACCGCCAGATCGTTCTTGCCCTGGTCGTCGTGGATGCGGCCCAGCGTGACATAAGCCGAAGGCAGGCTCTTGTTCAACACGGTAGCCTTGGTGCCATTGGCCAGCGCCAGTTCTGTCCAGTTAGGGTTCTTATCCAGTTGGTACTTGATTCGGTAAGCCTCGCCGAGTCCCGCATAGCCCAGCGCGAACTGCGGATCGGAGCCGACTGCGCCCGACAGCGCCGCGATGGCCTGATCGAGGTTTCCCGCCTTGTCGTAGCGCTGCATATATCCCAGCGCTTTCAGGTACGACTCATACGCCGCCGGCGCCGCGTTGCCCTCGGCCGTGTGCAACGCCGCGGCCGGAACCTCGACGTGCATCAGCCGCGCCAAACCCGACACCGCCTGATCCTGCAGCGCCACAAAATCCCCAGTGCGATCCTGCAACGAGAGCGACCCCTCCTGCCGCACATCCTTGGTCCGAATCAGGTTGACCGTGAGATGTACGCCGGAGTTGTCGCGCATCACGCTGCCTTTGACCACCAGAGTGGCGCCGAACTCGCGCAGAGCAGCCTCCGGATCGCTGACCTTGCGCCGCCGCACTTCGCTGGCCGGCACCACCCAGAGCGACTGCTGCCCTGCATCTTGCGATCCTTCCAGATTCGACAACTTGCTGGTCAGGCTGTCCATCAGACCTTCCGAAATCGCCTCGTTCGCCGAATCATTGCCAATATTGTCGAAGGGCAGGACCGCGATGTGCTTCTCTCCTCCGCCACTCGGAGAGAGAAGCGCGACCACGCGCTGCCGCACCGACGGAACGAGCAGAGAAACGGCCATCAACAGCAGAACCGCCGCAATCAACTCGACGGCCCCGCGCCGCGCGCGATCGACGGGCGTTACCGTGGCCCGGCTCGACGAAGCGTGTTCGAGCGCCCGCCGCAGATCGCGCGGCGAAGCTTTCAAGTCGCGCGCCGAAGCTTTCAAGTCGCGCGCCGAAGCCGCACTGGGCTGGGCGTCCACAGCGGGCATCGCGGCCTCGAGGTCGCCCAGCATTTCGCGACAATCGCTGTAACGATGCGTGCGATCCTTGGCCAGCGCCCGGCACACAATCGCCGCCAGCACCGGATCCAGCCCCTCCACCGGCGGCGGCTGCTCCAGAATCGCCAGCAGCACCGCCGACATATTGTCCCGCTCAAACGGATGCTTCCCCGTGAGCATCTCTTCGAACACCACGCCCAGCGACCAGATATCCGTCCGCCGGTCGAGCGGCTCGTTCCTCACCTGCTCCGGCGACATGTAGGCCAAAGTTCCCACCGGCCCGGCGCTGAGCGTCGTCGCGGCGCTGCTCGAAACACGCGCCAGCCCGAAGTCCACAATCTTCGCAACATTCTGCCGCGTAAGAATCACGTTCGACGGCTTGATATCGCGATGGATGATGCTGTGCTTGTGCGCCTCACCCAGCCCGTGCACAAGTTGCACCATAATGTTCACAGCCTCTTTGGGCGTCAGAGGCTCGCGTCGAATCCTCTCCGCCAGCGTCAGCCCCTCGTAGTAGGCCATGACGATGAACGTCTGGCCGTCGGCAGTCTGTTCCAGCCCGTGGATGACTCCGATATTGGTATGGTCGAGAGCCGACGCAGTCCGCGCTTCCTGCAGAAAGCGCTCCTTATCTTTCGCGGCGACATTCAGTTCATTGGGCAGGAACTTCAGGGCGACGGTCCGGTTGAGCTTGAGGTCGAGGGCCTTGTAGACAATGCCCATCCCGCCCACGCCCGCCGTGCCCAGAATCTTGTAGCCACCGACCTGTTCGTCTACGGCCAGCGGCCGCACCGAAGATGTCACTGCAAGCTCCCAGTGGTGGTTCTGCGCAGAAGAGTCAAGAACTCCGATACGGAGCGGGGAAGAGCATTGTCTTCAGCGCGAAACAGAGGCGAATCATACCGCTGGGAACAGGTGCTTGCAAGCCAACGCAAGATGGGATAGTGGTGCAGGTTGAGAATGATTCGTATCAGGTCATGCCTTCAGGAATCTGTGTCATAGCTCAATCGATCCGAAAGAGTGGAAGAAAGGACGCGCTCCAAGCCGCGAAGCGGCGATAGAATGCAGCCCACGGCGTAACAGGCTGCGGAAAAACGCACGATTCGTATCAGGCTATGCCTTCAGGCATAGCGTAAATGCTGGCGAATCAATCACGCCTTCAGGCGCTGCGCACGTGGAATGCGACTTTTTCCGCAGCCTCGTAAGCCGTGGGTAACAAGTGCAGGAAATGAGCAAGCCCCGGAGGGGCGTAAGAAACGTTATGACGCAGACTCCGCAGCGACGGCACCGGCTCTCATGCACACCCTCTAGCCCCGAGGTAACTCAATACGGCTCCTCCATCCTTGTGTTTTTTGCAAGGGCGGGATTCCACGGACGTCTGAGCTTTTGCGAAAATGGAAGACGGAAAAGACGCTGGCCCCCGGCAGTTTCGATACCCGAGGTCATACTCCATGTGCAGAAATATCAAAACCCTCTTCAACTTCGATCCGACTGTCACGGACGATGAGGTCCGTGCCGCCTCGCTCCAGTTCGTCCGAAAAATTACCGGCTTCAACAAACCGTCCAAGGCCAACGAGCCGACATTCCTCGCCGCCATCGACGAAGTAGCCGCCATCTCGATCCGCCTGCTCCGCTCGCTCGAAACCACCGCCCCGCCGAAGAATCGGGAGGAAGAGGCCGCCAAAGCGAAAGCTCGCGCCGCGGAAAGATTTGGCGCGTGACCTCTCGCTGAAAAACTCGTGATTGCTGAAGAACTCGCGACTCGTATCTGGGTATCGCTTCAGCGATAACGTAAGTGCCGAAGAATCAGTCTCGGCTTCAGCCGCTGTGGCATGGCATCGCCAAGGAAATGAGTCTCTCAGCAGAGTGCCAAGCCGATGGATTCGTCGGGAGGCGTTTTTGGCAAAATCTTGTCAATAGGCAAATCGCACCCGATTCGCCCCATCCCCATGCATGCAAAGCAAATAGATTCTTGGCAAAATGTCCACTTCACCTGGTCCAAATTGATAAAATATAGATATAGACCAAAATTTCTGAAGGGAACCAAAGGCGCAGCCTACAGGCTGGCGCCTTTTGTGTTTTTGGGGCGAATCCATGGGAAGCAAGGGGAAGTTTGCCACTTATAAACGGCGGGGCGAATGGGTGGAGTTGATCTTCATGATGCGGGGCGCGGAACTCGGTTTCAATGTTTCGAAACCCTGGGGAGACTCGGCGCGGTACGACGTGTCGGTGGAGGATGACGGGCGGTTCCGGCGGGTGCAGGTGAAATCGACGGACGTGCCGCGCGGAGACGGAGGTTACATCTGTTATCTGAAAAGAACAGGCATTCGCTACTACCGGGTCAAGGACGTGGACTTTTTTGCGATCTACGTGCTGGAGAAGAAGACGTGGTTCATCCTGCCGTCGCGGGTGGTGCTGCGGTTGAAGAGCAATATCCGGGTGGCGCCGGGGATGAAGAAGCAGAAGTATGCGCGCTACGAAGAGGCATGGCACCTATTGCGGAAAAAAGGAGGAAGATAGAGGACCGACGCTGATCAACGGACTGCAGAAAGGCGAGTTTCAAGTTCCGCAAACGGTAGACTCGAAACGGCTTCCCGCCCGACCAGCGCTCCATCCACCACGTCGTCAATTCGCGCGGCCAGCCAGCGGTTTGGATGGTGCCGCCCGCGCAGACGCAACTTCAGATAATTGTCGGTGAGCGCTTCGGTGAATTCGTCGTTGCCGTCGTGGCCGATCGCATTGAGGGTGATCGCCTCCAACGTCTTACCGACAAACCCGCGCGTGAAAGGCAATTTCTTCTCAGCGGCCAACTCGCGCAGGATGCGGTTGCGCTCGCGGGCTACGTGTACCGGGACTTGGTTCGCCATCGACGCAGCCGGAGTTCCGGGCCGCGCGGAGTACGTGAACACGTGCAGATAGGTGAACGGCAACTCCTCGATCATCCGGCGCGTGGCTTCGAACTCAGCATCGGTCTCGCCCGGGAATCCGACCATCACGTCGGCGCCGATCGCCGCGGTCGGCATGGCCGCGCGAATCGTCTCAATCTTCTCCCGATAATGCCACGGACGATACTTGCGATGCATGCGCCGCAACACCGCATCACTCCCCGATTGCATGGGCACATGCGCATGCTTGGCAATGCGCGGCGATGAAGCGACGAGCGAAATGAGTTCGTCGGACCAGTCCATGGGTTCGACCGAGGAGATGCGGAGTCTTTCGAGCGCGGTCTCAGAAAGAATGGCGCGAATGAGTGATGTCAGTCGTTGGTCGTTAGTCGTTAGTCGTTGACGAGTGCTGAGGGCTGAAAGCTGAGAGCCGACAGGTAAGCTGACAGGTAAGTCCCGTCCCCAGCGCCCCAGATTAATCCCGCTGATCACGACTTCGCGATATCCGGACTCGACCAGCGTATTCACTTCGCGGATAATCTGCCGCATCTCCAGCGAACGGCTTTGCCCGCGGACGTAAGGGATCACGCAAAACGAACAACGGTTGTCGCATCCGTCCTGTACTTTGAGGTTGGGCCGGGTGCGCTCATTGACCGCATCGAACACGGGCACGGCCAGCAGTTCAGTGTGAGCGAAGATATCAGAGACGTAGATCGAGTTCTCAGTTCTCAGTTCTCGGTTCTCAGTCAGATCAGCCAGCGGGACGAACCCGCGTCCCTCGGGGGCTGAAGCCCGTTCCAATCCATTTGGGCCTTTCGCAGCGCTTAAAGCGCCGCGCCACCCAAGACCGCGAGACGACTCGACACGAGTGGCGCTGACAATCTCTGCCAGTTGATGCTTGTGCGAGTTGCCAACGACGAGACTCACGCCAGGAAGTGCCGCGATCTCTTCGGGAGCCCGCTGCGCGTAGCAACCGGTGACAACAATTTCTGCGTCGGGATTCTGCCGCTGCACGCGGCGAATGGCCGCGCGCGCATCCTGATCCGCCGCCGCCGTGACGGTGCAGGTATTCAACACAACGACGGAAGCATGCGCCGGAGTGGAGGCTCGAGCAAGACCGCGCTCCTCGAACTGGCGTTCGAGAGCGGCGCCGTCGGCTTGCGTGGCGCGGCAACCGAAGTTCTCTACGTAGTATCCGGGCACGCTTCTATGGTAGCGCACACTCCTGCCACGCTTCGTCCGAACCCGCCTCCGCTAGGCGATCAGGCCGAAGCCGCAGTCCTCCGCGACTGGAAGCATTCACGGCAGAAGACGGGGCGGCCTTGCGTGGGACGGAAAGGGACGGTGGTTTGTTTTCCGCATCCCGAACAGGTGGCCTGGGTCTCGACCTTGGTGTAGCGGTAGTTTTGTCCAGGCGCAGGAGGCGCGCCGAGAACGGCGATCCGCTTGGTCTTACAAGCCTTGCAACGCTTGGGCTCGTTTTTGAATTGCTTGTCGTGAAAGAAAAGCTGTTCCCCGGCGGTGAAAACAAAATCACCCCCACAGTCGATACACTTCAGCACCTTGTCCTGAAATTCCATTTGAGGATGGCTCCCTTCAGCCCGTTTTCGCGCACCCACCCGCGGGGAAAGAACTGCGGTGGTACGGAGAAATACAGGTTGTTACATCCCCCCTCATACTGCCCCATGGACTCGGCCCGTCACGCTCCTGGAATGGAGCGTGGGTACAAACTATCGTGCTTAGATGCCGGAGAATTATGAATATGAATCGTCCCGGTTGCGGCTCAACTTGGTGGGGGCCAGATCAAGCAGAGCCGCCCCGGGAAGGAGCGGCCCCTTCATGCGTTAGTCCTGTTCTTTGCGAGTTTTCTTGCGGGCTCGTTTGCGAGCGAGCGCGGCCTTCACACGCTTTTTCTCGCCGGGCTTCAGGTAAAAGGAGTGGCGCTTGACCTCCTTGATAATGTCTTCCTGTTGCACCTTGCGCTTGAAGCGACGCAGAGCGTTCTCGAGGGACTCTCCCTCTTGAAGCCTAACTTCTGCCAAACTGATACACCCCCAAACCCGTCCGGATGGACCGGATAGTTATTACAAGGATTTGACCCTAAGTCAAGGGGAAGCAGGCCGAAATCTCTGAATAGGGCCGAGTAATGATAGGAATAGGTTCATTTTGAGACGTTAGCGAGAGGCTATTGGTCGCTTAGTAAACGTTGGGGGGCAAGACTAAGGTCAACGTCAAAGGCTGCGGGGCGGGGGCTCCTTCGACCGCGCTCAGGGCAAGTCCGCAACACGTGAGTGCTCGCCACATGCGTTGCCACACTTGACGGAGAGAAAGAAGAGGAAGATGGCGCTGGGCCAGAGTTGAAGCAAGAGACGGGTTAGCGAGAAACGTAGGTGCCAGTAGATGTCGTAGGGAGTGATGAGGTAGACGGCAAAGTATCCGGCGAGGGTCAAGGCCAGGGCGAGGACCGAGGTACGAATGCCGTTTTGAGGTTTGGCGTGCTCTTGCTTTCCGGCAGCGAAGTAGAAACCAGTCAACACGAGCGTTCCCGGAATCAGCAGCCAGCGGCCGAAGCGGAAGAATCCTTTGAAGTACCACTTGATGATGGCCCAATAGCGGGCGGGGTCGAGCAGTTTGTGGAGCATGGTGTTGTGACCGGAGAGGATATCTCCTGGCGGCGCGATGGAGTGCTTGAAGAAGGCGATGAAGAGAAGTGCTGGGACGATCGCGACGAGCAGAGGAGCGATATGGAGCACGCGAGCGATCCAGTTCTTCGGGGAAACTTCGCGGCGTATAAGAATGATCAGACGCGCCAGGACAATCGCGCATAGAAACAGAAGACCCTCGTTCTTGGTCCAAGCAGCGCAGGCGGCGGCGAGGCCGGAGAGGACAAGCAATCCTGGCGAGCAGAGCGAAGGAGCATTGTGTTTGCAGTCGTCATTTGTACGGTCGTTATTCGAGTAACCGGCCTGCTCGCGATCGTCGTGAAGACAGAGCAGTGCGATGCTGGCCAGGAGGAAGAATGAGAGAGGAACATCGGCGTACTGCGCAGTTCCTTGTTCGATGAAAGAAGGCGTTGCGCATAGAGCGGTCGCTCCAAGCAGAGCGGGCATGCGGCCGCGGAGGATGGAGAGTGCCGCGAACAAGAGTCCGACCGCGCAGAAGGTGAAGAGAAAACCGATGACGGCGGGGACGGCTGGGCTGTCGTGGCCGAGATAACTCCAGAAGTGCGCGACGGCGGCGGGAAGAAGCAGCGGGTAGTCGGGGTGCGACCACGGGAGCAGGGGAGTGAATCCGTCGCGCCAGTTGGCTCCGCCGCGAAAGAGGAAACGGGCGTGGAGATTCCAGATGGAGAAGGCGTCCCACCCGTCGCCGTGGGGATAAGCCAACGTGCGCATGACTGCGGCATAGAGCGCAGCGCAGAGCGTGATGGCGAAGGCGGCGGTCAGGAACCGGTCAAGCCACGCGGGTTGGTCAGGATTCTCTTTTATCTGGGGAACCGCATTCGCGGCTGTGGCGCGGGCTCGGAGCAAGAAGCAGGCGACGAAAAGTAACGCGAACACTGCGCCATCGACCAGGATCAAGTGCGTGACCCGGAGCAGCAACGACAGAAAGAAGACGACGGAGAAGATTCCCAGGCCTAAGCCGACCGACAAAGATGTCCTGAGCAAATAGTCAGAGACGATTAGACCTCTGCGAGACCAGCCCAGGCATACGAGTAAGAACCCCGATGCCAGACATAGGAAGGCAGGCAGCGCGAGCGACATTTACTTTGCGTCCTCGGGCGCGAAGAGCAACACTCCGTCGCCGAAATCCTTGACCAGGTGCAGATCGTCCAACGGTGCGCTCAGGGCGGGCGAAGCGGGGAAGTTGCCGACGACCAGGGCATGATTCGAGGAATGATCGATGACCAACGGGGCGAGCGCGTATTGAGTGAGATAGTAGTCGGCGAGAGCGGGGGTACCGGGCTCTCCGATGTAGCCGACGACTCCGCGTTCCGGCAGAGCGGCTTTCAGCGCGGAGAATCGCTGGTCGGAGCGCCTCGCGATTTCGCGGTTGGAAGTTTTCAAACTCGAGGGAGTGGGTGCGTCAATGGCCAGGCGCGCGGTGGACAACAAGCAACAAAGGGCGAACGCCACGGAGGCGATGGTCATTCTGGGCTGGCCGATTCTGGGGAGGCTCATGGGGCGCGGGACTGGCGAAAAAATCTGGCAGCATTATACGTCGGAGTACGGAAGGCGTCGGGGTTGGGTTCCGCAAAGGACGACAAACGAGACGACGTGAATCTCCAGCAAGCGGCGGATAAGGAGTTTTTCACCGACAAAGAACGCGCCCACTAGAGGCTGAACAGTTAGCTGAAGAACTCAGCTCAGACGCCTCAAGGCCAAACCCATTGAGAAGTGTCGTAAGACGGCGCTACCCGGCTTGACGGCGACGCCAGTCACAACGCCAGCCGATGAGTGTAATCGCGGTGTTACGTCAACCGAGCGCTAGATCTTGCCAATCGGCTGTGCTTTTGCGAAGCTTGTCTCTCGAAGGTTCTGAGGTACGGCCGAGATGTTGATTGACCGGCAAGACGTTCTGTACGTCATCCGCTCCGCCCGCCGGACGCCGCTCCTGACCTTTGTCGTGGTGCTTGCTCTGTCCGTCGGCATCGGACTGAACGCAGGCGTTTTCGCCATCCTCAATTTCCTGTTCCTCAACTCTCCGACCAAGAAAGACCCCGCCAGCTTTGTCCTGATCTATCCCAGCTATCAAGGCTGGTACTTCGGACCGTCCAGAGATTCTTCCTTCAACGCAGGAGACTACGACGCGATTCAAGCCGAAGCGCGTTCACTCGCCGATGTGGCGGCATGGCAAATGATCGCCACCACGTTCGACGACGTTCGCCGGCCAAGTGGTGCCTCGCTGCTCGTTACCTGTAACTACTTTCGCGTTTTCGGAATCGATCGTCCGCTCATGGGCCGCTTTTTCAATCCCGATGAGTGCATCCCGGGCACAGCGGTACAAGTTGCCGTGCTCAGCGAGCATTTCTGGAGAAACTATTACTCATCCGATCCGCTCATCATTGGAAAGGTCATCCATATCAGCTGCCAGCCGATGACAGTGATCGGCGTAACCTCCGATAAATCGGCAAATATGCTGTCCGCGGGTGTCTGGATCCCTTACAGCCTGCAGCCCGCATTCAGTCATGGCAACAGCGCGTTCCAGAATCCCAACTGGGCCTGGCTTACGGTTGCCGGGCGCCTACGCCGCGGATACTCGCGCACCGATGCCACCGCGGAGTTGCAAACGATCATCCGCCGGCGGGACCGATCCTACTTTGAGCAGAAGGTGTTTACGCTAGACCGGAAGACGTCCTTGGTGCTCACCGATGGATCGTTCATCCACAATCCGGCAATGCATTCGATCGCGACAATTCTCATGGCCCTGATTTTGGGACCGCTCGCCCTCGTGCTGCTGCTGGCGTGCACCAACGTGACGATGCTCTTCCTGTCGCGCTCTATCACGCGCCGCGGTGAAATCGCGGTCCGTCTTGCTCTCGGCGCCGGACGCGCGCGGCTTATCCGCATGCTGGCGCTTGAGAGTTTCTTTACCGCCGCAGCCGCTGGCGTGGCGAGCATTTATCTGGCCGCCCGTTTTCCTTTTCTCCTCTTCTCAGCCATCGATCCGGCAGCGGCCGCGGTCGCATCCGTCATACGGCCGGATTGGAAGGTCTTTGGCTATCTTGCTGCTCTTGTACTCATTGCCACTGCGGCTTCTGCCCTCGCGCCTATGCGCGAGTCATTTCGATTCGATCTGGTCACTGCGCTGAAGGGGCGCGAGGGTTCGGCCACCATGCGCTCGCACACAACCAGCGCGCTGATCGTGGTGCAGCTTGCCATGAGCTTCGTGCTTCTTGCTGCCGCCGTTCTCTTCGCGCGCCTGCCTTTTTCGATCGTCAACACCGATCCGGGCTTTGAAACCCGTCACACGATGACCGTTCCACTTGACGTCGAGATTCCTCCCTACACGGAGGCTTCGGCGCTGGCCCTCGCGCGCTCGCTGAAGTCACGCATCCTCCAGGTCCCAGGAATTCAGTCCATAGCATGGGCAAGCCTCGCGCCCTTCACGGGGGCGCCCATCAGCGAGGTTCGTCTCGACACACAGAGCCGTGGGCAGGGGCGTCCCGCATCCATCGACAATGTGTCTCTGGAGTTCTTTTCGACCTTTGGCATCCCCCTTATGCATGGCCGGTCATTCCTGCGCTCCGACGTCTCCGCTAACAACAGCACCCAGGTCGCCGTCGTCTCCCAGGCATTCGCGAAAGCATTCTGGGCCGATAGCGACCCTGTCGGCAAAATCGTCGTCACACCGGATGACAGGCATCTGGTCGTGATTGGGGTAGCCGGCGACACGCGCTCGGAACGCTTCAGCATCCTCGACGGGCCCAGGCTTTACACGTTGCGCAATGAGCAGGAGCTCGATGGTCAGCTCTTCGTGCGGTTCAGCGGCGGCGCTACGCCTGTCGCTGCATCCATCGAACAGATCGTCAAGACCCTGGATGCGACGCAAGAGAGCACTCCGTCTACCATCCGGGATTTCCTTGAAAGCAACGCCTCGGACATGCGCTCCCTGGCTAAGATCATCCTCTTCATGGCGGGCATCGCCTTAGTCCTGGCCACCACCGGCGTCTATAGTGTGCTCACTTTCGCCATCAGCCAGCGCACGCGCGAGTTCGGCATTCAGATGACGCTGGGAGCGACCCGCCAGTCGATCTTCCGCTCAATCGTGAAAAGAGGTCTTCGCCAGATCGGCATCGGCTTTCTCCTCGGGCTGGCAATGGCCCTGCCGGCCGCATGGGCTTGGATGCGTCTCACAAAGAATTCATGGATGCCTATCGATAGTTTTGACCCTTCGGTGTATAGCATCGCGGCGCTCATCCTGCTCGTGATCTCCCTCTCCGCCATGTGTCTCCCGGCACTCCGAGCAACGCGGGTAGATCCCATACAGGCGTTGCGCAGCGAATAGACCGAGCGGCTAAGAGCGCTGTGCCGTCGCTCGATGCTTTACGGCTTCACTCCGGCTTTGATGAGGGCGTCGGCCCAGATTTGGTAGCCGGCATCGCTGGGGTGGGTGCCGTCCGGCATCATCGTGACAGGCAGCGAGCCATCCGAAGCGAGAAGCGACGCACCGATATCGAGATACGTCACAGAAGCATCGTTGGCAAAGCGACGCGCCAGCAGGCGGTTCGTATCCTGAATCGGCTTGCGCAATGGGTCGCTCGGTTTCGAACCGCGGGGGAAGATGGCCATCACAATGATGTGGCTCTCAGGCGAACGCTTGTGTATGTCGGCGTAGATGGCAGCAATGCCATCGACGACCTCCTGCGGCGTGCTGGCGCGCGCCTGGGTTGTCCCGGTCATGTTGTTGGTACCGATCGCGAGAATTACCCACTCTGGGTGGAGACCCTGGAACTCGCCCTGGCGGAGTCGCCATAGCACGTTTTGGGTGCGGTCCCAACCGAAGCCCATGTTGATGACGGGCATGCTGCCGAATACCCGCTGCCAAGCGGTTGGCCCGTTCACTGGAGTGCTTTTCGGGGGACCATCCCAGAAATGCGTGATCGAGTCGCCGATCAGGACGACACGTGGCTTCAGGATTTTCTGAAGTTCCAGTTCGGCGTGGTGTCTGGCGTACCAATCGTAGATGTCGAGTTCGAGGCGAGGCTGGGGAATGATGGCCGGGTTGATGTCGGTCATGGATGCCAGAGGCACCTGCGGAGTATCGCCCATTAACTTCGCGAGTGTGGGTTCGATGGCCTCAGCCATCATGCGCTGACCGTTCGTATCGGGATGCAGAGGCTTGCCATGCTGAGGGAGCCGCGGGTCGTAGAAGAGCGAGGTGTTCAACGAGCCATTCTTGTAGAAGATCGAATTGAGGTCGAGATAAGTGACGCGGGGGTTCTCGCCGTAGCAAGCGGCCAAGTACTGGTTGATGGCACGGTCGCTGTCGGTCTTGCTGTCGGAGATGTCGCTGGGCAGGATTCCGAGCAACAGGATATTTGTCTCTGGCAGGCGCTGCTCGAGGTCGGCGATGACGGCATCGATGCCACTCTCGGTTTCCTCAGCCGTCTGGTTGAAGTGTCGTGAAGTGTTGTTGGTGCCGATCAGCAGCACTGCAGCCTTCGGATGCAGTCCGTCGACTTCGCCGTGATCGAGACGCCAGAGGACGTTCGCCGTGGTATCGCCGCTGAAGCCAAGGTTCAGCGCCTGGCGCGGTTCGTAGAACTGCTTCCAGGTCGGCTGGAAGTTTTCATCCGGCGGGTTCGCCTTGTCGTAATTGTTGGTGATGGAATCGCCGATGAGCAGGAGTTGGGTGTCCGGGTGATTTCGGGCGGCCTCGATGACTGCCTTGTGGCGGTCTGCCCACCAAGATTCACTGAGCCGGTCTGCTGGAACGGCGCCCGGGTTCGTCCCGTGCACAGCCGCCTCCTGCGCGAGGATGCGGGAAGCGGGGGTGGCCGCAAGCCAGCAGACGAGTACAACCCTGAGAACGAAGTGACGGAGCGGCGCGGGTCCAGAGGCGAGATTCATGCCCGCCATTCTAATGGAAGCCCGCGCCGCGCTTGCGCCGGCTACGCCCCGAGATACAGCACGTGGACGTAGGTTCCGAGCCTGACGTTGTAGGCCAGGTAATAGCCGTCGTGGTCAGGATCTTCGTAGATGACGACGTCGTCGCGATCCCAGAACCAGTCGTTGCAGAAGCCGAGGTCAAAGTCGGCGACGCCGAAGTAGAAACCGCCGAACCAGAATCGGCTGGGACCGCCGCCGGCGAGATGCCAGACATGGCCGCGGCCGAATCCGCCGGTAAAGTGTCCGTGCTCCCAGGGATGATCGAGGTGGTAGTGCGGATCACCGCGGCCGGTGTCGTGGCCGATCCACTTGCTGTTGGAGTGAACGTGGGGAGCGTCGGGATGGCCAGCCTTGTCGTTGAAATGGCGGTTCTCCTGAGCCGGATGCGATTGCCGCGAGGGAGCGGGGCCGTGGGAAGGGATGTGCCCGCCAGCGCCGTGACGTTGTGCGAAGGCGGAGAGGGAAAACAGGAGGCTGAATGCTAGAAGTCCGATGATTTTCTTCATGTTGAGCCTTTCTCCCGGACGCCCCTTATGTATGGTTTAACCCAAAAGGAGACGATTTGTCTCGCCACGCGGGGACAGAAAATGGTGCACTTCCTCGGCGCTGGGTACCGCAGCGGGTGAAGAGGCTGCGGAAGAAGTCGCATGCCGCGTGGGCAGCGCCTGAAGGCGTGATTGATTCGCCAGCATTTACGCTATGCCTGAAGGCATAGCCTGATACG
>JADGNQ010000407.1 GCA_017883385.1 Candidatus Sulfotelmatobacter sp. | reverse complement strand
CCGCCTAAAATCTTCGCGAAAACAAAACGAATGCGTCGTTAGCACTGCAAAGAAAATCTTTTCGTCTTCTCTCCGGAAACCTCCCCCCAGGGCCGCCGCAACCTGCTGATTCTGCGTGGTGGCGTTTTTCTTTGGAGTGTTTCTCCTGGCAGGCTTGGGAGCGGTGTTTTCGGCCGTTTAGGCTAGGAGGTCGGCACCAGTTTCAATCCCATGGCCGCAGCCTTCCGCTGCAGATTGACCATTTCACGGTCGCGCCGCTTGTTCTCATAGTAGGTGGCACCTCGATCAACCCATGCGGGGCCTTTGGTCAGCAAACGGTACACCAGACATGCCAGGTAATGTGCCATGGCCTTGACCCCTTTGAGCCCCTCCAGACGCCCCGTGTAGTAGCGATAGCGTGCCCCCAAATAGCTGTCGCTGCGCACCAGGGTTTGAGCCGCGTCGCGGAATGCCGTCGTCACCCGGTTGTTGGTTGGCCGCTTTTTGGTTTTCACCTTCCTCCCCCCGGTAATGTCATCCCGTGGAACCAATTCCAACCAACTGGCGAACGCATCTTCGTTGGGAAACGCGCTTAGATCCGGCCCCAGTTCCGAGTAGATCGTTTGCGCCGTCATGACGTCGATGCCATCGATGATGCGCAGATCCACCCCCATCAGCCGCGCCAACTCGGCCCCTAAATCGAAGGCCGGCCGATTGTCCTTCTGCTTCCGCGTCGCTTTCAGCTTCTTGCACATTTTTTTCCGCTGCTTGGCCGGCAGTTGGCTAGTGTCGATCTTCACCGCCGCTTCTCCCACCGGCTCCCGCGTGGGCCGCTCGCTCAGGTACTTCTGCAATTCGTCGTCAATGCTGGCCAGTTGCTTGCGATGAAAATCGTAGGCGTCCATGACCTGCTGCAATTCGAACAATACGTCCGGCTGCCAATTCCCTTCCAGACTGTGCGCAATCTCCTCCTCACTGGCCTGAATCCGCCGGTCACGCAATTTGGCCAACTCGTGCGGGTCCCGCTGTCCCTGCAGAATCGCTCGCACGATCGCCATTCCCGTTACTCCGCTGACATCGCTGATGGCGTTGGCTAACTGTACATTCATCATGGTCAGCGCCTTCTGGATGTGCTGTACCGCGCGGCCCGCGTCTTTCACCACCCGGTCCCGCAGCCGCCAAATCGTTCGCACCTGGCGAATCTCCTCCGCCGGCCGAAACGACTTGCGCAGCAGTCCATAGGTGTGCAACTTGCGCAACCACTGGCACTCTTGTACGTCGCTCTTGCGTCCCGGCAGATTCTTGGTCCCGCGGGCATTCACCAGATAAGGCTCCAGCCCCTCCTTCTCTAACACGTCGTGAACCGGAATCCAGTACACCCCGGTGGATTGAATGGCTACGGTTTTGATCCCGCAGTCCTTCAACCACTTCGCCA
The DNA here is from genome assembly GCA_017883385.1 of Candidatus Sulfotelmatobacter sp. Lineage (GTDB taxonomy): Bacteria > Acidobacteriota > Terriglobia > Terriglobales > Acidobacteriaceae > Sulfotelmatobacter. The sequence goes on along the minus strand of JADGNQ010000407.1, from coordinate 1,534 downwards.
GACGGTACAAGTCCGCCGTCCAGCTGCCGAATTCCCGTACCGGCTCCTGATCCCGGTCCGGCGGCACCGACACAAAGTGGCTGGCACTGCCGATATCGATGCCGGCGGCGTCGGGGTGCACGACCATCAACTCCGACGAATCGGCATCGAACTGGCGTTGTAGTTGTTTGCGTTGCTGCCGGTTCATGCGCTTACTGTGCAAGCGTTCGAAAGTAGACTTCTTTCGGTTGGCCATGGCATACTCCTGATTGTTTTTGGATTTTGCCAGGCTCGGCTCGGTTGGCGATCACTGCACAATCTCTCCGGCGGGGTCGAGCCTGGCCCTTTTACAGAGCCGAACTCGCCACCAAGTATTCCCTCGCTGCAACCGAGGTCAGACTTTGCGACGGGCACAAGGCACCAAGGAAAACGCGACCATAGCTGCCGAGCGTGGCTTCTTGTAGGATGCTACGCTCACCGCGCTGCCGCAAAGTTTCCCAGCCCTTTCCACCACGGGCCCACGCCCGTGGCATCGAACTTTGCGCTCTTGGCGGCTTGGGTACACCAGGCTAAGCCTGGCTGGTCTTGTGAATTGAAAGGAATTCACCATGTAAATTGCTCATTCGTGCATGTAGCGGAACCGGAGCGAGTCGGAGCAATCTGGCTGGTGGAAACCGGGGAAGCAAACCTGCGAGCCGTAACGCAAGTGAACCCGATTCGGCCTCGTGACGCAAAGTGGAGGTGGCCAGTCTGCCTAAGATGATGAAGCCTGTAACCGGTGGGGAAGCAATGAGCAAGCACTCACCGGACCTTCCGGGGTGGTTGGGGACAGCGCGCAGGGATAGATCAGTCGAGGAACCTGGGAGACCCGGCAGGGCGGGGAAAGGGTAACCTGACGCCGACGGCCCGAGGGAATACATAACCGAGGGGCGGTCCTGGCCGGGAGTCGGAGAGGCCCGTATGAGCGAGGAAGCGGGGTAACGCCCGTGGAGCAAAGGGGCCTTACTGAAACACTGCTGATGTAAGAGGAAAGGAGAGCCGCTTGGAAGAGATTCCCGCTACGGAACAACGGCTGCGTATCGAAGCCCTGAAGAAACAGGTGAGCGGAGACGGACTGCCGGATAAACTCTCTTTGCTGAGACAGAAGCTGAACCAAAAGGCCAAACAGGAGCCGAAGTTCCGGTTCTATGTTTTATATGACCGGATCTTCCGGCGCGATGTGCTGGAGGCGGCATGGGCGCGGGTGCGAGCCAACAAGGGCGCGCCTGGGGTAGACGGGGTGACGATCGAACAGGTCGAAGCGTCGGAAGCCGGTGTGAAGGGGTTTCTGGATGACATTCAGGAATCGCTGCGCAGCAAGACCTATGTGCCGAAAGCGGTACGGCGCGTCTACATACCGAAAGCGAATGGGAAGCAGCGGCCGTTGGGCATACCGACGGTACGCGACCGGGTGGTCCAGATGGCGACCCTGTTAATCCTGGAGCCGATCTTCGAAGCAGATTTTGAAGATTGCTCCTACGGGTTCCGTCCGGGCCGGTCGGCCCACCAGGCGCTG
>JADGNQ010000406.1 GCA_017883385.1 Candidatus Sulfotelmatobacter sp. | reverse complement strand
TGCACGCCGTCTGCAATTCGATCGGTGCCGTTATTGAAGTTTATCGCTGCCGGACCGAAATAGGGTGCGGCTCTTTTGCGATTGAGGCTAAGGCACAATCTTTCAATCAGATAGATGGCGTGCTGAGTGTTCCTACTGCTCGAATTCGGGGGGATATCGACACTCCAGCGGGATATCTGGTGCACCCACGGCAGGTATAACCTGCTCTGGGATGTTACGGTCGGCTGCACGTCGCGCCGGCAACGCTCCTCACAATTCATCTCTCTTGGTTCCAGTAGAGTCTCGATTTCCGGAAGAGGGCTGGACATTTCGCTCGGTGTGGGCTATCGTAGGATGGACTGCCATGAGCGCCCTACCCTGTCAGGTGGCGGATCCGTTTGCCGCAGCGGACCAAGCCTATGCGACAATCACCGAGTTCCTGCGTTCCGAGGAGGCGCAGCAAGTGAAGCATAGCGAACTGGAACGGCAGTTGGAGGGGATGGGTCGGGAGTTGCTGCGGAAATTGCTTCAGGCGCATCTGGACATGCGCCAGCCGGGCAAGGCGGTCGAACCGGTGCGGGATAAGGCGGGCACGACGCTCACGCCCACCCCGGTCCATGCACGCAGTCTGGAGAGCATCTTCGGCGAGGTGGAGGTGGCCCGCCCCGGCTATGGAGCCGCAGGCACACCCAGTCTGCAGCCGCTGGACGGTGCGCTCAATCTGCCGCCGGAGAAGTACTCTCTGGAAGTGCGGCGGCGAGTGGCGATGGAAGCGGCCAAGAGCTCGTTTGACGAGGGGGTGAAGACGCTGGAGGTATATACCGGCGCGCACGTGCCCAAGCGTCAGTTCGAGGAACTGGTGATCCGGGCGGCGCAGGATTTCGAGACGTTTTACGCCGAGCGCCAGGCAGGCGCTGGCGCCGATCCGCCCGCGGGATCCATTGTGGTACTGACGGTGGATGGCAAGGGTGTGGTCATGCGGCCCGAGGATCTGCGCGAACCCACGCAACGCGCTGCTGAGGCGCGGGCCAAGACCTTCACGGCACGGCTGGGGAGCGGTCGCCGCCTACATGCCAAACGGATGGCCGCGGTGGCTGCTATTGATACCGTCGAGCCCTATGTGCGCACGCCAGAAGAGATCCTGACCGATTCTCCCACGCAGCGGGAAACGGGGTCCGCGCGGCCACGGCCCGAACACAAACGGGTCTGGGCCAGCCTGGCGCAGTCGCCGGAGGCGGTGATCCGGGAGATGTTCGACGAGGCGGCGCGCCGGGATCCGAAGGGACAGAAGCGCTGGGTCGCTCTGGTGGATGGCAATCCTCCGCAGATTGCTCATCTCCAGCAGATGGCGGAGGAGCGGAACATCCCGCTGATCATCGTCGTCGACTTTATCCATGTGGCGCAGTATGTGTGGAAGGCGGCGGGGGCCTTTTTCCCCAACCAGGAGATCGAACCAGATCGCTGGACGCGAGGGCGCCTGCTGGAAATTCTGCGCGGGAAGGCCAGTCTGGTCGCGGCGGGCATGCGGCGCAGTGCCACGCTCCGAGAAATGGCCGCGGCAGAGCGGAAGCCTGTGGACGACTGTGCCGACTATCTTCTTAACTACTCGCCGTATCTTCAGTACGACAAGGCGCTGGCCGAGGGGGTTCCCATCGCCACTGGGGTCATTGAAGGCGCCTGTCGTCATCTGGTCAAGGACCGGATGAATCTGACCGGTGCGCGCTGGAGCTTAACCCGAAGTTCTTCGGGCCTCGCGAAGAAAATGTAGGGGAATCAATGGCTTAGGGGGATTCATGGGCCGGCCTACTGCCTACAATCGCGGGATTCAAGGTCGAAGAGTGACGCCGAGCAGATCGAAGGCGCGCTGCTGAATTACGGTTGGTTGAGTGAGCATATCGAAGACGGCAATGGTTTTGTCGGTGGGTTGAATTCTATTCTTGACGATGGTTGCCAGATCGCCGAGTAGAGTTTGAAAGCTGTGAACTTTCGTGCCGTCGGCGGTCTGTTTGGTAAGTGCCTTGAGTTTGGCGGAGGTGGAGCGTTGGGCAGGAGCGACGATGGAAGCACGGGCGGACTGTGCTTGCGGTTTGTCATCGTCGTCGAAGAGCATGGGGGCCAAGAGTTGGCGCATATGCCATTCCACGTAGTAGGCCAACACGCATAGCAGGATGTGGGCGCGGACTCGGTCTGGTAAGCGGTGATGGATCGGCCGAACCTGCAGATCGACGGTCTTCAGACTGCGGAATGCCCGCTCCACGCCGGATAAGCTCTTATAACTTGCAACGACCTCCGGACTGGATAAGACTTCGGTTTTGACGTTGGTCCGGATGACATAGACTCCGTCAAGGTTCTGTTCCCGTTCGATGTTAGCCTCTTTGCGTTCGTAGTGGAAACTGTCCTCTTCGATGCGCAACTGAAAGTGCTTGCCCATTTTGAAGCGGTTGAGCACCTTGCCTGCGCGCAGTCCGATGTTTTGTTTGCCGCGCAAGGGTCGCTTGGGGCGCTTGGTGGCGACAGCGATCTTCTCCAATTGCTTCTCGGTCGCATTCAGTAACTCGGGTCTCTTACGCGCGCGCTCTTCGGCCAGCAGCGGATTGAAGCAAGCGACCAGGCGTTCGCCGGGGAAGTCCGGATGAGCGATCTCGACCAGATCGGTATGATCGAAGAACGACATCTGCAACTGGCCGCCGGCAGCCAGTTTCTGGATCTGGGTGGCGCGTAGGGCGGAGATCCATTGGATGCCCTTGGAGGCCGTCAAGTCTTCACGAATGCGTGCGCTGGTGATCATGCCCCTGTCGCCAATCAGCACCATCTCGGAGAGCCCGAAGCGTAGCCGCAGTTTAGCGACCTGGGTGGCGACGGTTTTGGGATCGGAAGTATTGCCGGCAAAAACTTCGACGGCGACCGGGCATCCGGCAGAGTTGGTGAGCAGTCCAAAGACGATCTGCAGAGTGCCGGGTTTGTCGTCTC
>JADGNQ010000405.1 GCA_017883385.1 Candidatus Sulfotelmatobacter sp. | reverse complement strand
GTGCGATGTGCGCCACCCTTGAAGCGGAGGTGTAGAGTGAGGTGGTCCTCACGGATCAGAGTGGCGTCTTCCAGCAACAGGCGCACCATGCGTTTCCGTTCTCGATCGGGGGTGGATGGATCACGCCATAGTTGCGGGAACTGCGTGGCCAGTGAGAGGACCGCAGTCCGTTGCTGGTCATCCACCAGCTTGCGATCTTGCGCGCGCTGCCGCTCGCATGATTCCTGCGCTTCTGCCAGCAGCCTCAGCTTGCCGTTCCAATCGGCCTCCAACGAGTCGGCCACCAAACGATTATCGGGATCGACCCGGAGATAGCGGCGCCGCGCCAGTTCGGCTTCGTAGCGTGCCCGTTCCACTTGTTGTTGCCGCAGGTGGTCGGCTTCATCGAGTCTGGATTGCAGTTCCTGTTGCACTGCCAAAGCGACTTCGAGCGTGACCGGTGTAATCGCTTCGACGAGGATGTTCCCCACCGCTTCATCAATGCCAGCGCCCGGAATGTTCTGGCAAATTGGTTCGGCGTTTTCGATCCCTTCGCGCTGGCAGACATAGTCCGGAAACAGCTGTCCTCGCCGGCTGTGATAGCGCACCGTCATGCGCTTGCCGCAGCGGCCGCAGATCAGCAGTCCCTGGAGCAGGGCCGGACCTTCCCGCGGGGGACTTTGGCGCCGGTCCTCTCCATAGGCCTGACAGTTTTCCTGAAGTTTGCGCTGGTTTTGTTCATACTCGTCCCAGTCGATGTAGCCAGCGTGTGCTTCCCGAATCAGCACCTCCCATTCTTCTCGCGCTACCGGCTCGATGACCCAATCGCCCTCCACCGTCCTGCGAGTGTGGGTTCGCCCGTAGACGAAAGCGCCCGTGTATCTGGGGTTGTGAAGAATGCGAAGCACCCGGCTATGCTCCAGTCCAGCCCACACCAGATCGCCCTGGTTGGGCCCGGTGTGAACGCGCCGCGGAAACTGGAGCCCCTGCTCGGCGAAGAGGCGCACGGTGGCCATGGCCGATCCGGTCCGTCGGAATGTTTCAAACAACAGCCGCACGGATTGTTGTACCTGCTGGTCCGGGTCTATCACCAACTTCCCCTCCGCGCTGTAGACGAATCCCATCGGTGGCCGGACAAACAGTTCTCCGCGCCGAGCCTTGTTGCGGATGCCTCCCTGCAGGCGGGCACGTAGCACATGCAGTTCGGCCTCGCTCATCGTGCCTTTCAGGCCCAATAGAAGACGATCATTGAAGTGCGCAGGATCGTAGACGCCGTCTTCATCGAGAATCAGCGTGTCGGTGAGCGCGCTAATCTCCAGCAATCGATGCCAGTCCATCGAGTTTCGGGCCAGGCGCGAGACTTCCAGGCCGAGCACGATGCCCGCCCGGCCCAAGCTGACCTCGGTGACCAACCGCTGAAACCCCTCGCGATCAGCGGCCGTGGCGCCGGACTGGCCGAGGTCGGTATCGATCACGATGATCCGCTCCAGTGGCCAGCCCAGAGCAACTGCGTGCTGTCGTAGTGCGTACTGGCGCTGCGTGCTCTCGGTGTTCTCGAGCACTTGGCGCAGCGTCGATTGCCGGACGTAAAGATAAGCGTTTCGCTTCAAGTGGCTGGCTTTCACCTTCTGATGCGCATCGTGAGTCATCGCGATACCTCCCATCGCTTTTGGAAAAACAAGCCGGCCAGGATGGACACGATTTCCGATCGCATCTCCGACGGCAGGCATTGAGGATTAGCGGGTACCTCCACGGGATCTATCGAGGCAACCACTGCCGTCGACGAGCCACAGACCTCCATCCACTCACACATTCCGTGATGCAGGAACAGGGCGCACCCCGGCCCACGACCACCGACCAGCACTTGAGCGCGGAGATCCTCGTAGGCAGACCGCAGGACGTCGCAACTGGTGCCGGCGAAGGATGGTTTCAGCGTCGTTTTGTTTTCCGCAGCATACGACGCTGAATGCTTCGTGGATGCACTTGAATCCGAAATCGCCGCTGGATCGCTTTGACCAGTTTCTCGGGGGTGAGGGAAGGATCGGCGGATTGCCGCTGAGCGACGAACTCCATCACCTCGGCGGTCAGTTTGTGTCCACCTTGCGGGCCGCGCTTGTGGGGAAGCAAGCCGGATACGCCGTCCTGCTGAAACGCCGACTGAGCTTGATAGAACGACGGACGAGAAAAGCCGAAGGCGTGCGCGGACTCGCTGATAGAACCCTGGTCGACGTGAACCTGGCGCAGCATCTCGTACTTGACCTGCAGCAGGTCGTCGGGGTCGAAGAAGTCGCTTTGGTGAAACAGCGGATGGGAGACGTCTTGCGGGTGCGGGTTGAGCGTGCCATGGCGGCGAAGCGTCTGACGCTTTTGCGGATGGTCGGGCGGGGGCGGCGAAGACATGAGAAGAGTGTCCTGTAAATATAATTACGTCCATACCTGTTCGATTGTCAAGCACTTTTTGTCTCTTGATGCCTGCCTTTATTACGATTATATCGAGAATTATTGCCCAATTATCAACCGGCAGGATCTGCCATGCCGACAACATTGTCTTTACATTAATGGCGTAATTTCCTTTACACCATCTCGCCGCAATCCCTCCACCAACCGGGCAAGCTCAACCAGATCCGGGGCGCGGAATAGGGACCGGCCCGCCGCCAGGTGCACCAGCGGGTCTTCGGGAACCACATCGGTCCAACTGGCGGGAACGGAAACCAGATGCTCACTTCCCTCCCGGTGGAAGTAGACTCGATGCTCACCCCAGGTATGGAGGTACGTGACGAGTTCGAACTCCTGACCGGACCACGGGTGAAACGGATGGGTGATCTTGAAACGTCGGCTCAGCTCGTTCCCATCAACCGCAGTTGACGACTCAGGCCAACGCGACCTGCGAATCTTTCATGAAGACGCTGAAGTACGAGGAGGTCTATCGACAGGAATACCGCGACCTGGCCGACGCACGCGCATGCATCGACCG
>JADGNQ010000404.1 GCA_017883385.1 Candidatus Sulfotelmatobacter sp. | reverse complement strand
GGAGCGACCGCGAAGGAGATCATTTTCACTTCCGGCGCCACCGAGAGCGACAACCTGGCCATCAAGGGTGTCGCCGAAATGTACCGCGAGAAGGGCAACCACATCATCACCGCGGTCACCGAGCACAAGGCCGTGCTCGACACCTGCAAGCATTTGGAGAAGTTCGGCTTCCGCGTCACCTACCTGCCGGTGCAGAAGGATGGACTGGTGGATCTTGACGACCTGAAGCGCGCCATCGACGACAAGACGACTCTCGTCACCATCATGGCGGCGAACAATGAAATCGGCGTCGTGCAACCACTCGCCGAGATCGGAAAGATCTGCCGCGAACGTGGCGTGCTTTTCCACACCGACGCCGTACAGGCCATCGGCAAGGTGCCGATTGACGTGAACAAAATGAATATTGATATCGCGTCCATCACCGGGCATAAGCTGTATGGCCCGAAGGGCGTTGGCGCGCTGTATGTGCGGCGCAAGAACCCGCGCGTGCAGCTGGTCCCGATGATTGACGGCGGCGGGCACGAGCGCGGCATGCGTTCCGGAACGCTCAACGTCCCTGGCATCGCCGGTCTCGGCAAGGCGTGCGCGATCGCGATGGACGAGATGGCGAAAGAGTCCTGCAAGATGGCGGGCTTGCGCAACCGGTTGCGTGACAGCATCATGACCCGGCTCGACGAGGTCTACATCAATGGTTCGATGGAACATCGCCTGCCGGGCAATCTGAACATCAGCTTCGCCTACGTGGAAGGCGAATCGCTGCTCATGGGCATCAATGACATTGCGGTTTCGAGCGGCTCCGCCTGCACCTCGGCAACGCTGGAACCATCTTATGTATTGAAGGCGCTGGGCACGGGGGACGACCTGGCGCACAGCTCCATCCGGTTCGGCATTGGCCGCTTTAACACCGAGGCCGAAGTGGACTACGTTGCGGATCGTGTTGTGGAAACGGTTCAGCGATTGCGCGAGCTTTCGCCGCTCTACGAAATGGCGAAAGAAGGCGTGGATCTGAAGAGTGTGAAATGGGCGGGAGAAGCGCACTAGAGTTTCGGCTCGGAATCTAAGAATCGAGTTTCAGCGAGGAGATCAAGGATGTCATATAGCGATAAGGTTCTCGACCACTACTCGAATCCACGGAACGTGGGTTCGATGGACAAGTCCAGTTCGGATGTGGGCACCGGACTGGTAGGCGCGCCCGAATGCGGCGACGTCATGAAGCTGCAGATCAAGGTCAACCCCGAAACCAACATTATTGAAGACGCAAAGTTCAAGACTTTCGGTTGCGGATCCGCCATCGCCTCCTCGTCGCTCGCGACGGAGTGGGTGAAGGGCAAGACCATTGACGAAGCCCTCGAGATCAAGAACACCGAGATCGTGAAAGAACTGGCCTTGCCGCCGGTGAAGATTCACTGCTCCGTACTCGCCGAAGACGCGATCCGCGCCGCAATCGGCGACTGGAAGAAGAAGCAGGAAGCGTCCAAACCGGCAGTAATGCAGGCGAAGTAAGATCGCTGGGAGGCGCGAGCTGCGGGCACCCGTTGCTCGCTCGTAGCCCGTAGCTCGCAGCCCGAAGCTCAATCATGGAAGAAGTACTCAAAGTCGTGCCCACGGCTCCGGCCCAGGGCCTTCAGGTCACCGACAAGGCGATCGCGAGGATTCGCTCGGCCATGGCGAAGGAAGGCATTTCGCCCGAGCAGGGCGGCCTTCGTCTGGGAGTGCAGGGGGGCGGCTGTTCGGGGCTGAGCTACAACATCCGCTTCGATACCCAACCCCGGGAGCGCGACCGTGTGTTTCAGTTTGCGGACGTCCGGGTCTTTGTGGACCCGAAGTCGTTCATCTATCTGCACGGGATGATCCTGGATTATCAGGAGACTCTGATGCAACAGGGCTTCGTGTTCGTGAATCCGAACTCGACCAAGTCCTGCGGCTGCGGCAGTTCGTTCTCGTCTTGATCGTGTGGAGACGGGGCTCTGCCCCGTCTGGACGGGCCAGAGGCCCATCCCCACACAACCAGTGGTCAGAGGGGCGGGCGCCGCGTCCGCCCCGAGTTTTGTATGGCAAACACTGAATCTAAATCGTCGTTGATTGTGCCGGGCGACGCGACCGCGAGTTGCTGGTCGTGCGGCACGATGCGCGCTACCCATTTCTGCAGCGCGTGCGGCAAAGTGCAGCCGCCGGTGCCGGTGGACTACTTCAGTTTTTTTGGATTTCCTCGCAAACTGAATCTGGACGCCGCGCTCCTCGAAAAAGAATTTTACGCGCTGAGCCGCCGGCTCCATCCCGATGTGTTCGTCCAATCGGCCACCCAGGAACGCTCCTGGAGCCTGGAGCAGAGTTCTTTGCTCAACGACGCCTATCGCACGCTGAAGGACCCGATCAAGCGCACGGAATACCTGCTGCGACTGGAAGGCGTGGAACTGGAAGAGCAGTCGAAGCAGGCTACGGAAAAAGCGCGCGCCACCGGGGAGTTGAAGAAGCAGGTTGTGCCGCCCGACCTTCTGGAAGAGGTCTTCGAACTCAACATGCATCTTGAGGAACTGCGCGCCCAGAAGAAAATGGGCGAAGACGATCCGGCGCTGCTCGAGGAAATTGGCAAGGCCAAGCTCTCGCTGGAAGAGAAAAACGGCGCCCTGTTCAGCGAACTGAAGTCTGAGTGGAAAGAGTGGGATGCGGCGGTAGATAGCGGCTCGGAAGATGAGCGCAAAACAATCCGCGACAAGATGCTGGATGTTGTGAATCGCAGAAACTACATCCGCAACCTCCTGCGAGACGTGAATGAGGCGATAGAAAGCTAAGTCAGAAGTCAAATTGCAAAGGTCGTACCGTTCCGGTTTTGGTTTTACTTCTGCAATCTGACTTCTGACTTCTGCAATTGTTCCCTAAATGTCTTCTGATTTCATTGTCGGCATCGATCTAGGCACCACCAATTCGCTGGTGGCCTACATGCAAGGGGAGATCCCT
>JADGNQ010000056.1 GCA_017883385.1 Candidatus Sulfotelmatobacter sp. | reverse complement strand
AAGCCCTGGCGAAGCACGGAGCCGCGGTGGTAGTCGAGGAGTCGAAGCTGGAGGGAGTCTGGCTAGCCGAAACGATCGCGGCGCTCTTGCAGGATCCGCGTCGCCTGCAGCAGATGAGCCACGCCGCTCGGGAGTTGTCGCATCCGAATGCAGCACGAGATATCGCGGCGATGGCGGCGCGAGTTGGAGGAATCGAGGAGAGCAGGGACCAGGGGTCAGTGGTCAGGGATCAGTAAACCGAGATCGATCTTGCTGACCCCTGGCCCCGATCCCTGACCCCTAGATTTATGTTCGCCAAAATTCAGCGCATTCATTTCGTAGGCATCGGCGGCATCGGCATGAGCGGTATTGCCGAGGTGCTGCTGAATCTCGGTTACAAGGTTTCGGGCTCTGACCTGAAAAGTTCCGGCGTCACGCAACGTTTAGCCAGCCTGGGCGCGACCACTTTCGAAGGACACAGCGCCGAAAACATCGCCGGAGCCGAGGTCGTCGTCACTAGTTCCGCCATCGCAACGGAGAATCCCGAAGTCACCGAAGCGCACAAGTTGCACATCCCAGTCATCCAGCGCGCAGAGATGCTGGCCGAGTTGATGCGACTGAAGTACGGCATCGCCATCGCCGGCATGCACGGTAAGACGACCACGACCTCCATGGTAGCGGCGGTGCTGGCTGCGGGCGGGCTCGATCCCACTGTCGTAGTCGGCGGCCGCGTCGACGCCATGGGGTCGAACGCGCGCCTCGGCAAATCACAATATCTGGTGGCCGAAGCCGACGAGAGCGACCGCTCCTTTCTGAAGCTGTCGCCTATCTTGTCGGTTGTCACCAACATCGACCGCGAGCACATGGACTGCTACCGCAATATGCGCGACGTGAAGAAAACGTTCCTCGACTTCATGGACCGCGTGCCGTTCTACGGCATGATCGTCGCCTGCAACGACGATCCGCTGCTGCGGCGCCTGTTGCCCGATGTGCAGCGGCGCACCGTGACCTATGGCACCAGGCGTGGTTCCGACTTTCTGATCAAAATCCCCCCTTCTCGCGCAAACGACGCGCGAGAAATGGGGCACCCGCCGCTGAACAATTTTCGCGTCAGCTATCGAAAAAATGATCTGGGCGAATTCACGCTGCATGTCCCCGGCGTGCACAACGTCCTGAACGCGACCGCGGCGATTGCCGTGGGCGTGGGCCTCGACGTTAGCGTCGATGCGATCCGTGCCGCGCTCGACCAGTTCCGCGGCGTCGACCGCCGCTTCCAGTTGCGCGGACGCGCCGCCGGCGTGAGCGTCATCGACGACTACGGCCACCATCCCACCGAGATCAAGGCCACGCTGGCCGCGGCGCGCCAGTGCGGCTTTCGCAAGGTGCACGTCATCTTCCAGCCCCACCGCTACACCCGCACCCGCGACCTGATGGAAGAATTCACCACCGCCTTCGCCGATGCCGATTCGCTATTCGTCCTCGACATCTACGCCGCCAGCGAAAAGCCCATCGAGGGCATCACGGGCGAAATCCTGGCGCAGCGGATCGCGGAGAAGAGCGGAAAGGCGGCGCGGCATGTGAGTTCCTCCGGCGAAGCTGTGAATTCAGCCGTGGCCGCCGCCCAAGACGGCGACATGATCCTCACCCTGGGTGCAGGCAGCGTGTCTCAGTTGGGCTCCATGCTTCTGGAGAAGCTAACGGATCGGGCTGTGCATGCGAAGGCCTAATCGTCCGAGCCGGGGGCCCAAGCCTCTATCCCCTACTTCAGCAGCAATCGAGTTCTTACGCTCCGCACGGTTGACTCGCGACTTTGAAGCGTACATAATAGCCACCCTCGACCCACCCGAACTCCCCGTTGGGTTGTCGGCGAGAGGCCCAGTCAAGTTCAGCTCAGGAGTATCCCATGAACATGGCATCCGTCCGCGCCTCCTTGATCCCCGTTGTAGCGATACTGTTTCTGGCGCCTGCCGCCGTCACGCAGACTGTGGCTGTAGGCGCATGCCTGCCGCATCTCAAAACGTATTCCACGATATCGCAAGCCGTCGTCAGTGTATCGGCTGGCTCAACAATCCTGATCTGTCCCGGAACATACCCGGAACAGGTAACGATTTCTCAACCGCTAACGTTGCGCGGAGTGCAGGCTGGGAACGCCGCCAATCCGACAGTTACCGTGCCACCCGGAGGATTGACCAAGAGCGTAATAGCGCCTGCCAACGGCGCGGCCATGTTTTTCCAGATCCTGGTACAAGGTACTGAGTCTGGACTGGTCAATATCAGCAACCTCGCGGTGAATGGGAATAGTAGCGCCAACGGTAATCTCGACGGCTGGATCGAAGGCATCTACTACCAGAACTCATCGGGAACGGTCACCAATGTAGCGACCTACCGGCAGAAGGGAAACGGAAATGGCTTTGGGATTTTTCTCGAAGGCACTACAGCTCCCGCCAAGACGGTCAGCGTCGCAAACAGCACTGTTCACGACTTCGACGCGGAGGGCATACGTACGAACGGAAGAGTCGTTCCTCCCAGTATGACTGTCAACATCACGTCGAACTCGGTCATTAGTTCGACCTCTTTCAGTGGCACTCCGGTATACGGTGGGATTGATGTACAGGGTTCTACTGGCTCGATCTTGTACAACCGCGTAATCACGCATCCCGCCCCGGCGGGAGTATCTGCTGGAGTTGGAATCGCTTTCCCGGCGAATTCGACGGTAACCGGCAACACGGTCGAGAATTTCACCGTGGGGATATGGTCGCTCGGCACGTCCAATACGATAAAGTCAAACCAGGTATCACTAGCTGGTTCGGCTATCGTCATCAGCGCGAGCAACAACCTGGTCGAGAACAACTTATTGTTTCCGAATCTCAAGGACGGAGCAGGGATCAGCTTCAACTGCACCGGTACGGGCAATACCGTGATTCACAACCTCGTCAACGACGCTTTGTGGGGGATCGTTGACATTCACGGCACCAATACTGTCACTCCAAACTCGTTCTCCAACGTCAAGAACGTGATTTCGGGTCCCTGCTAACCGCAAGGCAGCCCCCTCCGTTGGACTATGCGCTTCTGCCGGGCGGTTGCCTCGCCCGCTCAGCCGGAACCTTGCCGACTCTCACTCCGTATCTTTCCTTGCTAACGGTTCGAAACGCCCTTCGTCTATCAGCCAGAAGGGGTTAAGGCGATGAAAACGACACAAGCATGGGGATGGCTGGCGGCAGGCGTACTGGCAGCCGGGTTGAACGCCAGCTACCACGATGGCGGCCTGCAGTGGGCGCACGCGGTGGCGGATCGAGTCGAGCACAGCTCGGCGGCAGTATTGGCGCTGGCCAGCGGACGCGCCGACCGGTTCCTCTCCGAGGCGCAGTTCGTCACCGAGCGAAACGAGACGGCCTCCTGCCCATTGTCCACAGCGTTGGCGCGGGTTCAAACAGAGATCGCAACTACAGACACGGGATTCAACCGTTTCGAAGTCATGTCCGACCGGCGAGAGGCCCAATTAGTGCGGCTGGAGGCGAACCGGGAGCGCCTGGAAGCCCAGATTCAGGCTCGGGTTGAAGCCCAGACGGCTCACATCCGAGTCCCGGCAGTGGCCCTCACCCAAGTGGTCCTTCGCACGCCCCAAGTCTCCGCGTGTCCCCGGGTTCGCGTGAACATTCCGCGACTGCCGAGGATCACAATGCCGGTGGCTCCGGAGATTCACATCGAGTCGGGCTCTGGCCCGATTTAAGGAACCGAGATCGAGCTTCTTCCTCCTGGGAATGACGGGCGCGGAAAACAAGCCGCGCCCGCGTTTTTTTCCGGCGAATCGCTGCCATCCTCGATGCCTTGTCATTCCGACCGGAGCCGGAGCGGAAGCGACGGCATAGGGGAGGAACGGGCTTCTCTATTCCACGAGCAACGCGACTGGTTCCTCCACCCCCTTGCTTGCGCTCGGAGGGCAGAATGCCGCCACTCCGGCCAACTCGTTCCCAGCCGGGTTCCTGCCTGTGCAAAAGAACCAATCTTTTGTCTATCTCAATTCGAGAAATAAAGTTATAGTTTGAAGGCTCAGCGATTCCTCACGACAACTGACCTGAACTGATGGCGCGGAAATCAAGCGGCACCATCTTGCAGGAAGAGTTGTACCCATCCAGCGCCGAGCGTTCTCCCATTGAATCCGCGCGCGAGGAGCTCGATGACGCGCGCCTGGTCGACCTGGATGTAGCCGAGGAATCGCCTTTCCTGCGCGGGCAAAAGCGTGTCTCCGCCCGCCGCAGTTCACTGCCCAAGAAAACTGCAAGCCGCTTGCTATGGGCATCCCTGGCAGCCGCAATTCTGTGCGTCGTCGCTGTCATCGCCGCCGGTTTGTATGAATACGGTGAACGCTCGTGGCGCTTCCGCGTGGAATCGAGCGACAACATCGAAATCACCGGCATGCAGAATGTGACCAAGGCCCAAATCATGGAAGTGATGGGCGCCGACATCGGACGCAACATTTTCTTCGTGCCGCTGGCGCAGCAGAAGACGCAACTCGAACAGATTCCCTGGGTCGAATCGGCCAGCGTCATGCGCTTCGTACCCAACCGGCTGAAGGTGGAAATTCACGAGCGCACTCCCGTGGCGTTCGCCCGTGTCGGCCCGCGTATTTCCCTGATCGATGCCGGCGGCACGCTGATGGACTTGCCGCAGAAGCACAAATACTCCTTCCCAGTAATTCTTGGGATGAATCCCGGCGAGCCGCTCTCCACGCGGGCCCCGCGCATGAGGGCCTACAACGAGCTCGTACAAGACCTGGATTCCGGAGGCGCTCGCTATTCGCAGGACCTGAGCGAAGTGGATCTCTCCGATCTCGAGAATCTGAAGGTGCGGGTGAACGATCCCGCGGGCGACGTGTTGGTGGAACTCGGTTCATCGGAATATCTCAAGCGTTACAAGACCTACGTGAGCCATGTGCAGGAATGGCGGCAACAGTTTCAGAAGCTGGAGTCGGTGAACCTGCGCTACGACAATCAGGTGATCGTCAATCCTGACATGGAAGGACGGCCGAAGCAGGCCGCGCTCGGGCCCGCAGCGGCGAAGGCAGCAGCGGCCGCGGGCGTGAAGCCGGCGTCGCTGATCACGCGCATGATTCCGCATGATCGGACTCTTCCTAAGCCGGCATTTGAGCTGACCGAGAAAAAACTCGATCCGAAGTCGGCTGCTGCAAAAAAGCCGGTGGCCAGACCGAAGGTCAAGAAGGCGACCGCTAAGGCCAAGGCCAAGGGGCCTGCTCCAAAAAAAGTTGTGGCGAAAACTTCCGCGCCGGGCCCGAAGCCTGCAGGCCCGAAAACGAGTGGGGCATCACAGAAATCGGAAGGCAAAAAACCGGTGCAATCCGCTTCGTCGGCGGCAGCGCATCCGGCGATTCCGAAACCGAGTGCAGCGATTGCGAAGCAGCCAGTGAACCCGAGTCCAAATTAATTGCAGTCGAGGAATTCATAAGGCATGGGGAACCAGCAGGGAAGTTTCTTAACCGCAATTGATGTCGGCAGCGCCAAGACGCGTGCGCTGATAGCGGAGCTCACCGACAACGGCCTGCGCTACCGCGGGCACGGCGTGGCTGAATCACGCGGCTCGCGCAAGGGCGTCATCGTCGAACTCGACAAGGCAGTGGCCGCGATTCAGAAGGCAGTCGAAGCCGCCGAAGACGTTGCGGGTGCGGCGGTCGAGCAGGCCATCGTCGGCATCGGGGGAGCCCATGTGCGCGGGGTCAATAGCCACGGCGGCATCAGCCTGGGCACGCGTCCGCGCGAAATTGGACGCGATGAGATCAAACAGGCCGTCGACCGGGCTCGCGCCATTCCTCTGCCTGCGGATCGCGAGATCCTGCACCTGCTGCCTCAGGAATTCATTCTCGACGACCAGGCCGGCGTGCACGATCCGCTGGGCATGATGGCATCGCGCCTGGAAGTGCGGGTGCACATGGTGACGGCGGCCACCAGCGCCACGCAAAACGTAATCACGGCCGTCAACAAAGCTGGAGTCCACGTCGACGATACAGTCTTCGAGCCGCTGGCCGCCGCCGACTCGGTGCTGCGCTCCGACGAGCGCGAAATGGGTGTTTGTCTCGCCGATATCGGCGCCGGGTCTACCGAGATGATTGTTTTTCAGCAGGGTGCGGTCGCTTACACGGGAGTCATTCCAGTGGGCGGCGACCATTTCACCAGTGACCTCTCCGTTGGCTTGTGCACGCCGCTCGCGGAAGCCGAGAAGATCAAGAAGGTATATGGCAATGCGATCGTTACCTTGATTCCCGAGGGCAATGAAGTCGAAGTTCCGTCCGTCGGAGATCGCCCGTCACGGCTGCTGCCGCAGCGCCTCGTGGCCGAGATTCTGGAGCCACGTGCGCGCGAACTGTTCGAAATGATGCGCGACACTCTCCGCCAGAGTGGCATGTTCGATGTCTGCCATGCCGGCGTCGTTCTCACCGGAGGAGCGTCACGTCTGCCCGGAATCTTCGACGTCGCGGAGTCCGTGCTGCGCCGGTCCGTGCGGCTATCTTGGCCCGCTCCACTGGCCAAGATGCCATCGACTTTGTCCGAGCCCGAGTTTGCGACTGTACTCGGCATGGTGAATTACGGCCAGCGTGCCCGCATCGCCCGCGGCCTGCAGGAAGATCGTTGGGGATCAAGATTGAAAGCGCTGTTCGTCGGTAAGGGAGCGTAATCGTAGTGGTTCTTGCGTTCTTCGTGGCTGTTCTTGGCGTACTCAGCGGTTAAAAGCTTCTTGCCAGCGCGAGCGGAAAGCCTTTAACCGCGGAGTCCGCAGAGAAAGGCCGCAAAGGTCGCAAAGAAGAACGTAACTCAATCAGGTGGACAAAATGACAAACGACTCAAGCATTCGCATTAGCTTCAACGAAGAGGCCCGCAACGACGCCAAGATTAAGGTCATCGGCGTGGGCGGCGGCGGCGGCAACGCGGTCAACCGCATGATTGATGCCGGCGTCGAGGGCATCGAATTCATCGTTGCCAACACCGACCTGCAGGCGCTGCGTATGTCGCACGCGCCAGTGAAGCTGCAACTCGGCGTGAAGCTGACGAATGGCTTGGGCGCAGGTGCGAATCCCGAAGTAGGCCGCAAGGCCGCACTCGAAGATTCCGACAAAATCATCGAAGCCCTCGAAGGCGCCGACATGGTTTTCGTCACCACCGGCCTCGGTGGTGGCACTGGCACCGGCGCCGCCCCCATCATTGCCTCCCTGGCCGTCGAGATGGGCGCCCTCACGGTCGCAGTCGTCACCAAGCCGTTTTCGTTCGAAGGCAAACGCCGCATGGCGCAGGCCGAGCGCGGCATCGCCGAACTAATGGAGTCCGTCGACACCACTATCGTTATCCCCAACGAAAAGCTCCTCGCAGTGGCGGAGGACGCCGGCTTCTTTGAATCTTTCCGCATCGCCGACGACATTCTTCGTCAAGGCGTGCAGGGGATTTCCGACATCATCACTATCCCGGGCATCATCAACCGCGATTTCGCCGACGTGAAGACGATCATGGCCGGCATGGGCTATGCCGTCATGGGCACGGCCTCAGCCAGCGGCGCAAAGCGCACGATCGAGGCCGCTCAAAAGGCTATCGCGTCTCCGCTGCTCGAAGCCGGAGCCATCGACGGCGCGCGCGGCATCCTCATCAACATCACCGGTTCCTCTTCGCTGAAACTGGCCGAAGTGCAGCAAGCCTGTTCGATCATCCAGAGCGCCGCCCATGAAGACGCAAATATAATCTTTGGCGCCGTGATGGACGAGAAGATGAAAGACGCGGTGAAGATCACCGTCATCGCTACCGGTTTCCGCGAAGTCCGGTCGGCGCGGCATCGCCCTCAGGAAACACACACGTCGTTCTCGGCCACGCACGCCGCCGCGCTTGATGCTGACATGGACTTTCCCGACGGCGCGGGCCCGCGCGATCCCGAGCCGAGGCCCGAGCACATCATGTCCCAGCCGGCCGCCACGGACGACCGCGCCTACGTAGACGACATGGCTCCGGCACCGATGGCTCATGCATCGGAGCGCGTGGCCGCCGACGTCATTTCGCTCGACACCATGCGCGGCGCCATCGTCACCAACTTCGAGCAGGATGATCTCGACGTCCCCGCGTTTCTGCGCAAGCGCAACGAAGTGATGTAGAGAGCCACGAGCTAAGCGCTGCGAGCTAAGAGCCTCGAGAGAGCTCGTGAGCTCCCGCGACCGCTCATGACTCAAAGCTCATGGCTCAAAGCTCGTAGGTCAGTTAGGAAAAGCTTTTCACACTGGGAAGTACCTTTCCAGTAACCTGGTAACCCATTACCGAAGGGGTCTGAACCGAGGTAATGCGCTCGTATGTACTTGTCTTGTAATGGGTTAGATGAATATTAACGTTTCTAGCCATCGAAACTTTATCGTTGCCAGAAATGCGCTAAGACTCGTACTATCAGGAAGTTGAGCGATAATCGCTGAGGTTACCGCCCGCTGGCATTGTGCGTGCATCGAAGTAGTCAGATTCTGGGGAGTGAATTCAACAAGATGTCCAAGGGAACAAGTCTTCTTCGTCTGTTTTTTGGTTTTCTGGCCGCTCTTCTGGTTGCTCTGCCTCTGGCCGGCGTGAGCTGGGCCGCGCATATCAACACGCACGCCCCGGCGAAATCGAAATCACAAAAGATCAGTGAGAGCCAGCGCACCCGGCGCCGCATTCGCCATTTGGCGCGCAGCCGCAGCGCGAATCTCACGCAGGCTTCCGTGGGCACGCGCCACCGCTATCACGAGCGCTTTCACATGAGCTCGTTTGCCGCAGACATCACAGCGGGTGATGTGACTGCCGGCGAAGATCCCATCGTGCGCCAGGCGGCTATCGACGCCCTGGGCAACATGAACGGCACGGTTGTCGCCATCGAACCGACTAGCGGACGTGTGCTGGCCATGGTGAACCAGAAGCTGGCTCTTTCCAGCGGCGCACAGCCCTGCTCTACCATCAAGCTTTCCGTGGCCCTGGCCGCGCTCAGCGAGGGTGTGGTCTCGAAAGAAACTCAGGTCGTTCTCGGCGGCCGCAGCCGTATGAACATGACCACAGCCCTGGCGCACTCGAATAACGCATATTTCGAAGCGCTCGGACGCAAGCTCGGTTTTGAGAAGGTCGCCTATTACGCTCACGAATACGGACTCGGCGAACTTGCCGGTTACGACATTGCCGGCGAGCAACTGGGCAGCTATCCCGACGAAGCGATTCCCACTAGGCTCGGCGGCGTAGGCAAGATGTGCTCTTACGGCGAGGGCGTTTCCATGACGCCGCTGCAACTGGGCGCGATGGTCTCCGCGATTGCCAACGGTGGAACGCTCTACTACTTGCAGCATCCGGCTTCTCCCGAAGAAGTGGCGAACTTTCAGCCCCGCGTCAAGCGGCAACTCGACATCGCTCCACTCATTCCCGAAATCTCTGACGGCATGGCCGGTGCGGTACAGTATGGCACTGCCCGTAGCCTCCGCCTCAATTTCAACGAAGAAGAAATCCTGGGCAAAACCGGAACCTGCTCGCACGCCGGAACCCGCTTCGGTTGGTTCGCCTCCTACGCCAACACCAGCATCGGACGCGTCGTGGTGGTTGTTTTCCTGCAGGGTGGACGCCCCACCTTCGGTCCTAAAGCCGCCGAGATTACCGGCCGCATCTATCGCAACATGTACGACCACAACTTCTTCGTCGCGCGCCCCGGCCTGCCGTCTGACACCGCCGCAGTGAAGACGATCAGCACAACGCCGTAAGAGTCCACTGGCCTCTCTTCGTAGAGACGTAGCTCCGCTACGTCTCTCTTTGCGCCCCGCGATCATCCTCCGATTGCGGTCCCTCACATCGTTGCTCCTGGCCTGACGCCCACTCCCTGTCACCTCTCGATTGTGTAGGTTCCTTAGCTTCATCTAATGCAGAAGAAGGCCACCACTGCCGATATCTAGTCCAGCAGATCGGGCGCGCTGCAGCAACTCCGCATCTATCTGCCCACGATAGTCCTGGGAGGTCCACACGTCAGGGGCGATGCTTCACGGAAACTACGACTACCACCTCGTCGCGCTCTCGGTCGCGCTTGCGATGTTCGCGGCATACACGGCTCTCGACCTCGTCGGCCGAGTCACGGCGGCGCGCCGCTGGTCGAGATTCGTCTGGCTCGCCGGCGGAGCCGTCTCGATGGGCCTAGGAATCTGGGCCATGCATTACATCGGGATGCTGGCCTTCACTCTGCCGGTGCCGGTTCTGTACCACTATCCCACGGTGATCCTGTCGCTGCTGGCGGCGGTTGCGGCCTCCGCGGTCGCTTTGTTTACGGTCAGCCGCGAGCGCATGAGCGTGGCGCAAGAAATCGCGGGCAGCCTCGTCATGGGCGGGGGAATTGCCGCCATGCACTACATCGGGATGGACGCCATGCGCCTGTCGGCCATGATGAACTACAACTGGGACAGGGTTGGTCTTTCCGCGGTTCTGGCCGTGGTCACATCTCTGGTCGCGCTGATACTGACATTTCGCGTCCGGCAGGAGAAAAAGGCCACCCGCAAGCTTCTCAGTGCGTTGCTCATGGGAAGTGCGATTCCCCTGATGCACTACACCGGAATGTGGGCGGTAAAATTTTACGCCTGCGATACGCCGTTCAGCCCTCGATATACCGTGCGAATTTCTTCCCTGGGCATCGTGGTCATCAGTGTGACCAGCTTTCTGGTAATGCTTCTGGCAATCTCGACCTCGTTCCTTGATCGGATCTTGGGGACGCAGAAGGCCCTGGCTCACGCCGCGCGCGATGGCGAATCCCGTTTTCGGATACTGGCCGAGGCAATCCCACAGATTGTCTGGACGGCGATTCCCGGAGGCGGCATCGACTACAGCAACCACCGCTTCTACGAACTCACTAGGGTTCAGCGAAGACCAGACTTTGGGATGGGGTTGGCAAGATGCTATCCATCCGGACGACCTGCCCGTGGCCGTGGAGAATTGGGAGCGAGCCCGCCAAACCGGCGCGGCGTTCGACATGGAGTACCGCTTGCGGACCGCCGCGGGAGGTTTTCGCTGGCACCTGGTGCGCGCCACGCCCATGAGAGACTCGGCCGGGACCATTGTTAAATGGTTTGGTGCTTGCGCCGACATCGAAGATCAAAAACACAACCAGCAAATCCTCGAGCAGCAAATCAAGGAACGCACCGAAGAATTGGCCGACGCTAATACCCGCCTGCAACAAGAGATGGTGGAACGCGACTACGCCCGCCGGGAACTCGACGAGCAGAACGAGAGGATGTTGCAGGACCTTACCGCGCGCTCGCAGCGAGCGACGCTGCTGGCCAAGATGGGTGAACTTCTGCAGAGCTGTGTGAGTAAAGACGAGGTGTTCGCCGCGGCCCTCGGCTTCGCCCCGAAGATATTCCCCACCAGCCGTGGGGCGGTTGGCCTGCTCAATGCCGGGCGTAATCTGGTCGAGGTCGCGGGCCAGTGGCAGGATTGTCAGCTTCCGGTGCCTGTGTTTGAGCCCAGTTCCTGTTGGGCGCTACGAACCGGCCACCCGCACCTGGTCGTTGCCGGAGATACCACCGCACCCTGTGCCCACGCCAGCGGCGTGCAGAACACTTACCTCTGCATCCCGATCCTCGCGCAAGGCGAAGCGCTCGGCATCCTGCATTTTCAGGCCACCGACCAAGCTCCCACCCTCGCCGATGCGGAATTGTCGTTCAAAACTACTTTTGCGGGGCAAGTGGGACTTTCCCTGGCCAACATCAGGCTGCGCGAAGCGCTGCGTACCCAGTCCATCAAAGATCCCTTGACCGGCTTGTACAACCGCCGTTACCTGACCGAGATGCTGGAGCGCGAAATTCGCCGCGCCGTGCGCGCCGAGCAGCCTCTGGGCATCCTGATGCTCGACCTCGACCATTTCAAAAAATTCAACGACACCTATGGTCACGACGCAGGCGATACAGTCTTGCGTGAGGCCGCATCGTTCCTGACCAAGAGTATTCGCGTCGAAGACATGGTCTGCCGTTTCGGAGGTGAGGAGTTCGTCATCATCCTTCCCACCGCCGACCTCAACGCATCGCACGCCCGGGCGGAGCGCATTCGATCGAAGCTGCGTGAATTGACGGTACTACACCAGGGGCAGTCGCTCGGAACGATCACCGTCTCCGTGGGTGTTGCCGTGCTTCCGCACCACGGCACGTCCCCCCAAAAACTGCTCGAGGCGGCCGACGCCGCCCTCTACTCCGCGAAGAGGGAAGGCCGGGACCGCGTCGTCGACGCCGCGCTGCCGTCAGTCCCTGACGCAGAGCTCACCCACGTCGATATCGCCAAGTCCTGAAACTAAGGCTGAAGGACCACGCAAGACTTGTGTCCACGCAAGACCCGCCCTTGATCCCGTAAGCGCCAACTTAAGCGGTTTGAGTTTGAGATGTCCTATTTGGGAGTTAGAGCTCTAGCCCGGTGATCAGTCTTTCAATAAGCCCGATTCACTCCTCGCGCAGCAGTCTCAGAGGATCAATCGACAGGGCACGTTGCGCTGGAATCCACGTAGCCAGCAGACCCAGCAACGACATGGCGAGAACAACGCCCGCCAGTACCAGCGGGTCGCGGGGTGTCGCCTGATACACAACGAAAGCCAGCACTCGGCTCGCCAGAATTCCGAGGAGCAATCCCGCCGCTGAACCAAAGGCCAGCAGTTTGAATGCGCGTCCCAACGCTGCCTGCAACACTTCCTTACGCTGCGCACCGAGGGCCATACGAATTCCCAACTCCCGCAGCCGCTTGCTGACCGAGTACGCCGCCATTCCGAAGATGCCGGTCACCGTCAGCATCGCGCCCATCATGCCCAGCACTCCCAACGACAGCGTCGCCATACGGCTGGCAAACAGAGGATGGTCCATTTCCTTGGTCCAGGTTTGGATGTAGACCGGCAGCCCTGCATCCAGGTCTCGCAGCGTGTTCCGGATGGCCGGCACCAGTTGCTGCGAATCGAGGTTCGAACGCACCACCATCCATGTCTCACTCGATGGCGACTGCAGGATTGGAAGAAACATGGCTGGCTTTGGATCCTCGGTGAGGCTCGTATATCTTCCCTGTTCCGCAATGCCCACCACCTCGATGCGCGTTCCATCCTCTAGCTTGTAGTATTCGCCCATTGCAGCGGTTACGGAGCCAAAGATTTTTCGCGCGAACTCCGCATTGACCACCGCTACCCGCGGCGCATCTTTGTCGTCATGCCATGTGACGCTTCTTCCGGACAGCAGAGCGGTGCCCGCTGCGTGGAAATATTCGGGAGATATCTTGTACACGACGACCTGAGCAGCCGCATTCGCTGGCCTTAGGTCTGCCGTTTTGTCAGTAAAGACAAGGTCGCTGACCGAGCCCGCGTAGAGTGGCGCCGGGTTCACCAAACCCACAGACTCTACCCCCGGAATTGCCTCCACGGCATCGAGCATGCGCTTTTGCATCGCGGGCATCTGGTCAACGCGGTAACCGGCCATGCTTAGATCTATATCCGCCAAGGTTGCGTTCTGCGGCTCAAAACCGAAATTGCTGTGTAGCGAGCGCACCAGTCCACGCACGGCAACCAGCGAGAAAGTGACGAGCAACGCACAGATGGCAATTTGCGTGACCAGCAGCAGGTCGCGGAGGGTAAGCCGCCGCCCAGCCTTGCCGCTTGGTCCTGCCTTGATCACCTCATACGGGTTGGTACGAAGTATCTGCCGCACCGGGACCGCGCCAAAGACGAATCCGCTCACCAAAGCCAGCAGCAGGGCTAATCCATACACATTTGCATCCGGCTTCACCTGGAGATGGATGGGATACCTGGTGAATGGCTGCCACAGGCTTAGAGCGCGCACCAGCAACACGCTGCCTAAGATCCCGAGGGAGCCTCCGATGAGTGAGATCAGCGTCGCCTCGGTAAATAGTTGCCGCAGAATGCGCCTGCGGCTCGATCCCAGGGCCAGCCGCAAGGAAACTTCCCGGGAACGGTCAGCGGCGCGCGCGGCAAACAGACTGCCCAGGTTGGTGCATGCGGCGAGCAGAATCAACCCGGCCAGCACCATCAGCCCGGTTAGAAACCCTTTCATTGGAGCTCCAAGGCGATCGCCATAAAGACTTGGAGGCGCCAAGGAGAAGGCCATGTCGGTGTCTTCTTTGGGATAGCTCTTTTCCAGATCGGCGCCAATTGAGTTCAGATCGGCAATCGCTCGTTCCCGGGTGACTCCCGCCTTCAGATGCCCCATCACCGAAAAGACCCAACGCTTGCCGCGCTCGTTCAAGTTATTCTTCCCCTCGAGCTGTTCCTGATTCACGATCGGCACAAAGAAATCGGGAAAGAAAAACACAAGAGTCCCGTGAAACTCCGGCGGCGCCACGCCCACAATCGTAAAAGGATTCTTATTCACCTGAACCACACGGCCCACCACGCCAGGATCATCGTGAAAATGGCTGTGCCAATACCCGTGAGTGAGCACGATGTACGGAGCGCTGTTCGCGCCATGCTCATCGGAGGGGTGGAATAGACGGCCAAGATACGGCTGAAGGCGCAGTCCGTCGAAGTAGTTTCCGGTCACCAGCGCGACCCAGGCGCTGGATGGGTCTCCGCCCGTATCGATCCCTGCTACGGCCCCGTCATACGCTACCAGTTCGTCGAAGGTGCGGTTGCGATCGCGCAGATCGAGATAGTCTGGAAACGAATGATTGCCTGCTTTTTCCTTACCGCGCATGACTTGGTAGAGGCGCTCCGCCTGAGGCACATTCAGCGGGTGCAGTATCAACGCATTCAGCACACTGAAGACTATGGCGTTCGAGCCAATTCCTAGTGCCAGCGTTAAAATCGCTACCGTTGTGAATCCGGGAGACTTGCGCAAGACGCGAACGCTGAAGCGCAGGTCCTGCCAGAAGATGAACTGCATTCCTCGCTCGGCATGGTAGTCGTCTTTGATACTCTCCACCGCGCCAAACTTCAGGAAGGCCTGGCGACGTGCCTCAACCGGTGGCAAACCGGCCCGAACATTTTCGGCGGTCTGCAGGGCGATATGCTCCTCAATCTCTTCCCTCAATCGTTCGTCATGAACGCGCCCCGTCACTGAGTTCGCCAGACGGGTGAAGAAGCGCCTCAGAAGTCTCATGGCAGATCCTCCGCTTTGGCTGCGAAGAACCGGCTTATGATTTCTGACGTTTGTTGCCAATCTTGGGTTTCGACCTGCAACTGCTTACGCCCTTGGCGTGTCAGTCGATAAAAACGCGCCCGGCGATTATTCTCCGAGGCTCCCCACTCGGATTCGATTGCACCTTCTTGCTCCAGCTTCAATAGCACCGGATATAGAGTCCCTTGATTCACGGCCAGCAGATCTCCGCTGATCTGCTCGATGCGCCGCGCGATTCCGTAGCCGTGCAGCGGCCCCAGGACATCGAGGGTCTTGAGGACCATTAACGCCAACGTACCTTGTAAGACATCCGTTTTCTGTTTCATAGCGCCGTCATTTTGGTTTCCAACAGGAAGCATGGCACACTTCCTTTGGGAAAACAACAGGAAAGTGATCCAGCATGCTCCCGTATGTTTCACTCCCATGCCGATGCTGTCCCTGGCAAACGTACGAGAAACGGCAGGCCTACGCCTCGCGCGGGCTAGCCGCAGAAGTGGTCGCACTTGGTGTCTTGATCCGCACTACACGCGAGCTAGCTGGGCTTGGTCTCCGAGGACTCTGACATAAGCAAAACGCCCAGCGGTTTAGGCTGGGCGTCATAAAATCCAGAACCGTCGAAGCTCAGCTGCGTTGCCCCGGGCCCTTGCTCTGGTCGCTGGCGATTACTCCGTCCTTGATGTGAATAACCCGGTGGGCATACTCGGCGATATCGCCCTCGTGCGTGACCAGAATGATCGTGTTTCCTTCGGCGTGCAGCCGGTCAAACAGCGCCATGATTTCAATGCCGGTTTGCGAATCCAGATTGCCGGTAGGCTCGTCGGCCAAAATGATGGAGGGCTTGTTCACCAGCGCGCGCGCGATTGCGACCCGCTGCCTCTGACCGCCGGAGAGTTCATTCGGCTTGTGGCTCATGCGGGCTTCCATGCCCACCGCTGCCAGCGAACCCTTGGCGCGCTCCATTCGCTGCTCGGTCGGAATCCCGGCGTAGATCAAGGGCAGTTCCACATTGTGCAGCGCCGTCGCCCGGGCCAGCAGGTTGAAAGTCTGGAATACGAATCCGATCTCTTTGTTACGGATGCGGGCCAGTTCATCGTCGTCGAGCTCGCTGACCAGTTGGCCGTTCAGCCAGTACTTGCCCTGCGAAGGCGTGTCGAGGCAGCCGATCAGGTTCATCAGCGTCGACTTGCCCGAGCCGGAAGGACCCATGATGGCGACATACTCGTTGCGCTGAATGCGCAGATTGACCCCGCGCAGGGCGTGCACCTGCTGCTCCGAGCCCATGTCGTAGGTCTTCCAGAGATCCTCGGCCGCGATCATGCATGATTCCGGCGGGGCTAGGTTCGCGGTGGTGGGCATACTGATGACTTCTGCGGTTGCCATGTTTTTCTCCTGGTCCGGTGCCACTGACCTCTCCGATCTTTCCAATCAGGGCCTAGGGACTAGCATTGCTCTGCATCGCTGCCTGGTCTTCTCCGATGCTTCCAGCCCTAACCCCTAGACCCTGATCCCTATTTGGACGTGCTAAGCCAGCTAAGGTTATGAAGCTTCTTCGTCTTCCTTCTTGGGGACCGTATTGTCGATCTTCACGCTGCTCCCGGGACGCAGCGTGCGCAGGATCTTGTAACTCCCGGTAATGACCTCGTCCCCTTCTTTCACTCCGTCCAGCACTTCGATGTCGGTCGTCCCAGTAATGCCGGTGGCGACCGGAACAAATACCGCCTTCTTGCTGCGGATGACGAACACTCCCTGCACGTCATCCCCTTTTTTGGTCTTGGATGCAACTTCCTTGGCCGCGGGTGGTGCAGCATGCACCGAGCCCGGCGGATTATTCTGCTGTTCGATCTGATCCTTGCTACGCAGAGTCAGCGCCTGAATCGGAATCGCCAGAGCGTTGCTGCGAGTCGCGGTCGTAATCTTCGCTGTCGTCGAAAGTCCCGGACGCAAGTCCTTTGGCGGATCGTTCAACGTCACCACGACTTTGAAATCTTTCGCTTCTTCGCTCGCCGTCGTCGATTGCGAAGTCGACACCCCGCTGGAGCGCACGATCGCGTTGTCGCCAATCTCAGAAACCGTGCCGTGGAAAATCTTCTTCGGAATGGCGTCGATGGTGACCTCAGCGGACTGACCCAACCGTACGTTCACGATGTCGGTCTCATCCACCTTCACTTCGGCTGTGATGATCGCCATATCGGCAATCGTCATCAACGTACTGCCCAGCGCATTCTGAATTCCGATGACGACTGACTCGCCCTCACGCACTGGCAAATTGGTGACGACGCCATCATAAGGCGCGGCATACGTCGTCTTCTGCAGCACGTCGGTGACGCGGGTCAGATTCGCATGGGCTTGGGTCACATGCTTGTCGGCGGAGTCATTCTGCGCCTTGGCCTGCGCCACTCGAGCCTGCGCCTGCACTAATCCGGCATCCGCCGTCGCCCACGCATTCCTGCGGCTGTCGAAGTCTGACTTCGCGATCAGTCCATCCTTGAACAGGCTCTGCGCGCGTTCCCAGTCGAGCTTGTTGCGGTCGTAATCAGCTTGGGCGCGTAGCAAGTCGGCCTGGGCGGTCTTCAGGTTGGCCTCGGCTGCGATCGCATCCGTTTGCGCTGCCTGTACCGAGGCTTCGTTCGCATTCACATCCGCCGCCGACTGCACGTTTTCGAGCTGTGCCAGCAATTGCCCCTTCTTTACCTGATCGCCTTCCTTCACGTACAGGTGGGTGATCTTTCCGTAGGCGTTCGCGCCGATATTTACGTAAGTCTTCGGTTTGATTTCACCCGAAGCGCTCACCACCGTCGCCAGATCCTGTCGCAGCACCTTCCCGGTCTGCACCGTCACTACATTCTTGCTGCTCTGATGAACGGTGAAACCGACAATGATTGCGACCAGAACTACAATGCCGGCGCCAATTGCGATTTTTTTCCAAGCTTTCATGATTCCCGTCGCTGTCCGGGGTTATTTCTCCTTAGAAGTAAGCCAAATGAAGCAGGCCAACCTTCGCCACGACCTGGACTTACACAGATGGCCCCTGAGCTGCTTCGATCAGGGTGACGGACACACACCCTCTGTTACGATCCTGGTGCCGAGAAAGTTCCCGATCAGGAATTGCAGTGGTGGCCGAGACCCGTTACGAAGGAGAGTTGCAGCTACTGCCCCCGGAACCTCCCATTATAGCCTTTTCCCATCCGGCCACTCACGGATTCGTCACCGGCTCAGGCAACTCCCGGCCTTCCCCCCGGCTTCTAAACTAGACAGGTTGCGGTTCGTTTTAGTTAGTTCTCGGGGCACGACTTAACCTTGCTTTCACTCGACTTTAGGGCCTAGAATAGGCAGACGACGGTTGTCTGGCAGGAGTCCCTCTCATGTTCCGGGTTACTTCATATCAAGCGCTTCTCCGAATCTTGCTGGTATCCGTGGGCCTAATGGCCTCCGGCGCCGTCGCCCAGGATAGCCAAGACCAGAAGTCGGCCACTGACAAGCCCACCCAGGATACGGCCAGCCCTGCCAAAGCGCAGCCCGCCGACGATGCTCCAGACCCCCTGAAGCGTCCCATCGAAGCCAAGAAGAAAAAGCAGCAGATGAAGGACTACTCCAAGGAAATCAAGGGCTCCTACAAAAAGTGGCTCGAACAGGACGTCGTCTGGATCATCTCGGACGAAGAGCGGGCGGCCTTCAAGCAGCTTTCGAACGATGAAGAGCGCGACAATTTCATCGAAGCTTTCTGGCAGCGTCGCGACCCTACCCCCGATACCGAAGAGAACGAATATAAGGAAGAGCACTACCAGCGCATCGCCTACGCCAACGAGCATTTCGCTGCCGGCGTCCCGGGATGGCGCACCGACCGCGGCCGCATGTACATCATGTACGGCAAGCCCGATGAGATCGAGTCGCATCCCTCGGGAGGAACCTACGAACGCCCCATGGAAGAAGGCGGCGGCGAGACCTCGACCTTCCCCTTTGAAACCTGGCGCTACCGCTACCTCGATGGCATCGGCCAGGAAATCATCATGGAGTTCGTCGACACCTGCATGTGCGGCGAGTATCACATGACCATGGACCGCTCCGAAAAGGACGCTCTGCTGATGACGCCGAACGCCGGCTTGACCTTCTGGGAGCAGATGGGAATGTCGAGTAAAGCGTCGCGCTTTACTGGCAACGGTATGGAGCGCCTGGGCACCGGCCCCGAGAGCAGCATGCTGCAGACCAAGCAGTTCGATCGCCTGGAGCAGTTCGCCAAACTGCAGGCCGCTCCTCCGGTCAAGTTCAAGGATCTCGAAGAGGCTGTCAGCTCCAAGATGATCCTCAATCCGATGCCCTTCGATGTGCGCTCGGACTTCGTGAAAGTCACCAGTGACACCGTCCTGGTCCCGGTGACCATCCAGATGAAGAATCGCGACATCACGTTCGTCAACAAAGATGGAGTGCAGCGCGGAACCGTAAACATCTTCGCTCGCCTGACCACGTTGACCGGCAAAATCGTCCAGACCTTCGAAGACACGGTACAGGTCGATGTGCCCGCCGAGCTTTTGCCCCGCACCGCCGAGAACGCCTCCGTCTACTGGAAGGCGCTTCCCCTGCGTCCCGGCCGCTACAAGCTGAACATCGCCGTGAAAGACGTGAATGGCGACCGTAAAGGCGTATGGAGCCACAGCATCGTCGTTCCTGACTTCTCCGAAGACAAATTGGCAACCTCCACTCTGATCGTCGCCGACCAGATGGAAGCGGTTCCGACCAAAGCGATCGGCACCGGCAGTTTCGTCATCGGCACCACCAAGGTCCGGCCCCGCGTCGCCCCCGCCGACGGCAAGCCGGCTCTTTTTAAAAAAGATAAAGACCAGAAGCTGAATTTCTGGATGCAGGTCTATAATCTCGGCGTGGACGAGAAGACGCACAAGCCTTCCGCCACTTTTGAATACAACATCACCAACGTTGCAACCAGCAAATCCGTGGTCCAGAAAACCGAGTCCACCGATACCATGGGCAACGTCGGCGAACAGGTGACCTTGCAAAAGTCGATCGCGGCTGCCAATCTGCAACCCGGCATCTACAAGATCGAAATCAAGGTGAACGACAACGTCTCCAAGCAGACGATTGATCCGTCGGCGATGTTTGCAGTAGAGTAACTCCCTGCGAATTCCCCCCAGGGGGTGGGGTGGAGTGAGACTGCGACAGCTCGGAACCTGGGTTATTCTGTTGGGATTATCGCTCCCCGTTTGGGCCGCTGAACGGCCCGGAGCGATCTCGGGATACGTTCGCAATGTCACCGGCGATCCCCAGATGGGCGCCGTCGTGCAGATTCTCGGCGCTGCCAATCGCACTTTCACGGTCTTCACCGACGGCGCCGGCTACTACACCGCAAACGGTTTGTTGCCCGGCCTCTATACCCTCAAAGTCACAGCTCCGTCCTTCCTGCCCGCGTTGCGTGAGAAAGTTGGCCTGCGCGCCGGCGCCAGCATCAACGTCAACGTCACCCTGAGCACGTTGCTCGGTGTCATGCAGCTTGGCCCCGTTCGAGCCCTTCCCGATGACGACGACTGGAAGTGGACGCTGCGTTCGGTCGCGAACCGCCCTATTCTTCGCATCTTCAACGATCCCGCCCTCGCCGAAAACCAGGGCCACGAATTGCGCGGCACGCTCTCCTTCTTCGGCGGGTCAGCCGCCGGCGGTTACGGTAGCGGATCGGGCATGAGCACCGGCTTCACCCTGGAGCGCTCGATTTTCTCCGACGGCCACCTTGCCTTCACCGGCAACGTCGGCTACGGACAAGGCCTGCCCGCCGCCGTTCTGCGCGCCGGTTATTCCCGCCGCATGCTTAACGGCTCTCAACCGTCACTTGCCCTGACCGTGCGCCGTTTCGCCGCTTCCGATCCCAACCTGCACAACGCCGCTCTGCAGGCGCTGGCTCTTTCCGCGGGCGACCAGTTTTCCGTCGGCGACATTCTCGAGTTCAAGTTTGGCAGCGAGCTTCAGACCATCCAGTTCCTCGGCCACGTCACCGCGTTTCGCCCCTACGGCTCGGCCGATCTCCACCTCTCGCCCAACACTGTTCTGGAATACGACTACGCCACTTCCCGTCCCGACCTGCGCTCCGAGAAGGGTTTCGATTCCTCGCCCGCGGACCTGAGCGAGTCGAATCCACGCGTCAGCCTGATGGCTTTCTCCCCCAGGGTCGAGCACGCTCATCATCAGGAACTGAGCCTGTCCCGGCGGCTAGGGAAGAACAACGTGCAGGTCGCCGTGTTTTCCGATCGCGTCACCGACCCTGCCCTGACCGGAATCGGAGAAGCCACTGCCGCTGGCGGCTTCCTCCTGCCTGACGTTTCCTCCGGCACGTTCAGCTACGCGGGCAAGACCCTCGATACCAACGGACTGCGCGTCGTGTTGCAGCACAAATTCTCGACCGATCTCACCGCCACTCTCGACTATGCTTTCGGCGGCGTTCTTGATCTCTCGAAGCCCGATGTCCCTCTGCAGGATGCCCAGGGATGGATCAGCACCCAGCGCCGTCATGCCGTCGCCGCCAAGTTCAGCGGAACTCTCCCGCGCGCCCACACGCGCTGGATCGCCTCTTACCGGTGGGTCAATGGCTCTGCCATCACCCCCGTCGACATGTTTAACTCGTCTCCCGGACAGAGCGACCCCTTCCTCAACGTCTTCATCCGCCAGCCCATCCCCAGCATGGGATTCCTCGCTGGCCACATGGAGGCCATCATTGACCTCCGCAACCTCCTGGCGCAGGGCTACGTTCCCGTCCTCGGCCAGGACGGCCAAACCGTCTACCTGGTCCAGTCCGCCCGCTCCGTCCGCGGCGGCGTAGCCTTCACGTTCTAAGGCAGCTTTCAGCTGTCAGCCTTCAGCTCTCAGCCAAGACGTCACAATCACTGTGTGCCGGAAAGGCCCTTGGCTTCGCTGGAAGGGTCCTCTATTCGTGCGCGTTGCCTGTTTTGAACGGGGAAGCCGCCAACTAAGAGCTGACGGCTGATAGCTGACAGCTTGCTTATTCGTAAAATCTATCGCCCCCATTCATAACTACCTGGTTGACTCTGGGCAGCAGGTTTCGATAATGTTCTTACAGCTTACCTTTGCGGGCGGGGCGGCGCATCTTATTAGTATGCAAGGAATTGCAAGCGTTCCCAGAAGTTACTGAAGTAATCCGACCTCCCGCAGAGCACCGTCACTCCCCCAAAACCTGATCAGTTTCAAGGAGCCCAAATGAGAGCGCGCATCATCCTGATTTTTGTCCTTCTGGCCGCCGTCACCCTGTCGGCACAAACCTTCCGCGGAACCATCCTCGGAACCGTAACCGACGCTTCCGGCGCGGTAGTCGCCGGAGCCAAGGTAGCCGTGAAAAACACCGGCACGGGATTGCAGCGCGAGACCGTAACCAGCGCCGACGGCAGCTACTCCCTGCCCGAACTCCCCATCGGCCCCTACACCGTCACCGTCACCCAAGCCGGCTTCCAGACCTTCATCGCCACCGGCGTCACAGTCGACGTAGCTGGCGAGCGCCGTGTGGACGCCGCCATGAAGCCTGGCGAAGTCTCAACCAAGGTAGAAGTCTCAGCCGACCAGTTGCCGATGGTGGAAACCACGACGAATACCCTCGGCGGCGTGCTCACCGCCCAGACGGTCGAAGACATGCCAGTAAACGGACGCGACTACACCAAACTGATCTACATGAACCCCGGCGTTTCGGGATCTCCCGACCAGATATCCGACTCCCCCGGTTCCTTCGGTGAGTTCTCGATGAACGGAGCCCGCGGCCGCTCCAACAACTATTTGCTCGACGGCACCGACATGAACGATGGCTACCGCAACGACCCAGCCATCAACCAGGCCGGCGTGTTCGGAACGCCCTCCACGATTCTGCCCATCGACGCCGTCGCTGAAGTGAACGTGCTCTCGAATTTCCAGCCAGAATACGGCCGCAACGCGGGCGCGGTGGTTAATATCGTAACCAAGAGCGGCACAAACGCCATCCACGGCAGCGCCGCCGACTACTTCCGTAACAGTGCATTGGATGCGCGGAACTACTTCAACCCGGTCAGGAACGCAGACGGTACGACGAATCCAAAAGCTCCGTTCCACAACAATCAGTATGGCGCCTCGCTGGGCGGTGCGATTGTGAAAGACAAGACGTTCTTCTACCTCGATTACGAAGGTCAGGAGGAACCCGTCGGGGTAGTTACGATTGCCAGCGTGCCCACGGGGACTGCGGCGGACGGATCGCTTCAGCCTAGTGACGCCAGCAATCCGGTGATTGCGGCCCTTCTGGCTAAGCATCCGTGGCCGGCTCCAAATGTGTCCCAAGGTGTTCCTCTCCAGACCGCGGGAGCCGCTTCCGTTGTATCTCCTTCCTTCAACAAGCTGACGAGCATCATCGCCAAGATCGACCAGAACTTTAACGCCAGCAACATCCTTACCGGACGTTACTTCTTTGGCGATAGCGTGCAGTCGTTCCCGCTGGCCTTGACGGCAACGGGCGGACAGTTGCCCGGGTTCAACACTTACACTCCAACCCGCGTGCAATTGGTGTCTCTCTCTTACACCCATACCATCGGAGCGAATAAGATCAACGAACTTCGCTACGGCTGGAACCGGTTCGCGGAAGGATTTTTCCCCGCGGACCAGAATTTCCACCCCAGTTCCATCGGCCTCTGCGGCGCCACCGATACCACCTTGTGCAACGGCACCTCACCCTTTGACTCCGGCCTGCCGATCATTCTCGTCAGTGGGATGGCTCAGCTGGG
Source organism: Candidatus Sulfotelmatobacter sp. (assembly GCA_017883385.1). Classification (GTDB taxonomy): domain Bacteria; phylum Acidobacteriota; class Terriglobia; order Terriglobales; family Acidobacteriaceae; genus Sulfotelmatobacter. The sequence goes on along the minus strand of JADGNQ010000056.1, from coordinate 10,284 downwards.
CGCGACGAGCAGCGTTCCCCGCCATCGTTTCGACAGTAACAATCAGGTCCTCGATAACTTCTCGTGGAAGATGAACAAGCATGACGTGAAGGTCGGCGTTGACTTCCACCGTACTTCGGTACAACAGTACTTCGACAAGTATTTCCGAGGCCGCCTCCGCTTCAAGGACACAACCAGCGACGAGGGCCTTCTTCCGATTCAGAATTTCCTTGCGGGCAACGTCACGGACGGTTTTCAATACTTTGGGAACTCGACCCGTCACACCTACGAAAACAACGTCGGCTTCTATATCCAGGACAGCTACCGCGCGACCCAGAGGCTCACCTTCAACTACGGCTTGCGCTGGGACTACTTCGGCGTCGTGAAAGAAAAGAACAACCTGCTCAGCAACATCACCAGCATTTCTCCCGCACCCGGAACGGGCACGTTTACGTTGACCCAGGTTGGGCAGCCAGGATTGAGCAGTCTTTACAATCCGGACAAGAAAGACTTTGCTCCCCGTGTCAGTGCTTCATGGGACGTGACTGGCAAGTCGAAGACCGTAATTCGAGCCGGTTTCGGTCTGTTCTACGATGCATTTTCTCAGGACATGGTGCTCGGCCACCTGCCGTATGCTCCCTTCTTTGGTCCCGGGCCCGCCTACAACAACGTTGGCCCGGCACCCATTCTTTCGACGGGCGCGGTGGGCGGAACCATCGTCGCAGGGCAGCCTGTATATGCCGCCACCACCGGCTGCAGCTTCGAGTGCGACGCCTTCACTTTCGACCGCAACATCAAGACGCCCTACATGGAGAACTACAACCTGAACATCCAGCAGCAGCTCTCCAGCAAGGCCGTGTTGCAGCTAGGCTACGTGGGATCGCAGGGGCATCACTTGTGGAGGTTCTTCGATCTCGCCCAGCCCAGCACGGCGCAGATCAATGCCGCGGATATTGCATGCAACTGCATCAATGACTTCGGCGGGGCGGCGCGCCCGCTCAATGCGAATCCCTATGGCGCGTTCTACGTGCTGCAGGAGAACTCCACCGGCAAGTCCAATTACAACGCGCTGCAAGCCAGCCTCCGCATCACCGGGTGGCACGGTATCAGTTCGATCGTAAACTACGTCTATTCAAAGTCGCTCGACAACTCCAGCGACGGCGAAGACTTCGAGCCCAATGCCGCGCAGCCCAACGACAGCACGCAACCCCAGTTGGAATACGGCCCGTCGAATTTCAATATCCCTCACCGCCTCACCTGGAACTTCGCCTACGACTTCCCCACCATGGGTGGGAGTATGCAGAAGCTTAAGAATGGCTGGGGCGTCAACAGCATTCTTACCATGCAGAGCGGACAACCTTTCCACCTCAACTACAACTTCTGGGATGACTACAGCGGAAGCGGCAACGCGTTCGACCGTCCGGATGTGGTTGGCCCCATCGTGTACCACAAGCGTGATCCATACCACTACCTGGATCTCACTTCGTTTGCGATTCCCTGTACGGTCGATCCCAGCGTGACCGTGGCTGGAGGCGTCGCCTCAGACTGTCAGATCGGAACCCGCCACTTTGGCAACATGGGACGCAACTCTCTTAGCGGTCCAACGTTCAAGGAGTTGAACTTTTCCTTCTACAAAAAAACCGCAATTACGGAACGTCTCAACATGAAGCTCGGAGTTGACTTCTTCAATATCCTCAACCACCCGAACTTCGCCAATCCGCTCCTCCCCGCGTTCATTGCGGATGCAGGTGCTGGCGGCAACTTCGCGCTTAGCGGCAACCGTGAGGTCACAAACGGTCCACTGCCCATCACCGCCACCGGCGACGTGGGCATCGGCAACCCGTTCATTGGTGGCGGCGGTCCGCGCGGCATTCAGTTGTCAGCCGTCTTCAAGTTCTAGCGAACTCGTGGGTCTCAGTTCCAAAGCCCCTGCCGCTTGCGGCAGGGGCTTTTTTCGCGTGCGCCACCCCGCGCCGGAAGGCGTCCCGAAAATAGCCAGCCGTTTCCACCGCCTGTCCACTCGCAACAAGACGAACTCGCCCCGTAGGGGCGTCTGACAATAGCCCGGCGCTTCCAGCGCCGGGGGAAAGCGGAAAACCAGAGCGCGTCCCAGAGGGGCGCCTGAAGTTCTCACACAGACTCGTTGTGGGGGGTGCCAGTGGGAAAGTCGAACGAGTCCCTCAGGAGTCTGTGTCATCATTTGAGGGCCCTCTAACAAAGTGGGAGCGATCCGCTCCAAGCCGCGAAGCGGCGGCAGAATGCAGCCAATGGCGTAAGCCATGGGTAGTAGGCGGAGAATCACCTGAGGCCCAGAGGGGCGGAAGAAAGGTACGAACACTGACCCCGAAGGAACGGCACCTCATCCTCGATGCACACGGCAATGCACACGGCTGAACCATCGCTTGGAAGGCGATCCAGCCGGCCTCCCACAAAAACCCAACCCCTACAGTGAGGCCCAGCCGCAAATCGCACCTAAGTCCTTATTCCACAAGATTTTGCCCGTAACTTATTGACCCCATAGATTAATTTTCAATTTCACGCTAACTCAATGATTCTAATAGACAGGGGGGAAGGGGGGATGGGGTTAACCAACCAGTAACATCCAGCCCAAAGACGGAAACCGCGTCACAGGAAAACACCAAATCGTCTTCGCCACAATCAGCCACCTCATCGCGTTCGCTCTACGTCTTTCGTCACCTCGTCCCCTCATTACGCCGATGTTACCCTGCGCTAGTAGTCTCCTCCCCACAAAACTCTGTTCCGGAGATCCCGATGCGCCGCATTGCCTCTATGAATACTTGCGCCGTCTTAGCTCTTGGTCTGTGTCTGGCCGCGCCGCTCTATGCGCACCACGTCAAGAAGGGCGATTCCACCACGCTGCCGGTCACGACCTCGTCCGCCAAGGCTCGCGAGCTCTATGAAAAGGGCATGGTGGACTACGAGAATCTTTATCTCGAGCGCTGCAATGACGAGTGGCGCGCGGCCGTCAAAGAAGATCCCAACCTCGCCGTCGCTTGGGCGTGGATCGCGTTCAACAGTGGCAATCCCCAGGAAGTCAGCACGGCTCGCGCCAAGGCCAGGGAACTCGCGCCCAAGTTAACTCCCGGCGAGCAGTTGATGGTCGCCTGGATTTCCAAGGTGCAAGATGGCGACTACCTCGGTGGCATCACTGCCATGAACGACCTGCTCGAGATGTATCCGCGCGACAAGCACGTGCTCTATCTCGCTGGCAACTGGCTGATGCTGGAAGACGGCAACGAGCAGGCGCAGCGAATCATGGAAAAGGCGCTGTCGATCGACAAGAACTTTCCCGCGGCGCTGAACGATCTGGCCTACATCGACGCCCGTAACCGGCAATTTGCCAAGGCATTCGCAGCCATGGATCGCTATGTCGTCCTGCTGCCCAAAGAGCCCAACCCGCAGGATTCCTACGGAGAACTGCTCCGCATGTCGGGAAACTTCGAAGGCTCGCTCCAGCACTATCGCGCTGCCCTCAAGATTGATCCTGACTTTGTGACTTCGCAACTCGGCCTCGGCGACACCTACGCACTCATGGGCAACCAGGACCAGGCCCGCATTGAATACGACAAGGCCATCCGCTTCGCCCACACCGAAGCTGATCGCCTGACCTACAGCATGCAGAAGGCGATGACCTTTGTGCGCGACGGCAACTTTGCCGAAGCCGACAAGGAATACCTGGAAATCGCCGAGAACGCCCACGCCAAGGAGCAGGACCTGCAGGAAGCGCAGGCGCTCCGTCACATGGCCGAATATCAGACCGACGACAATGCTGCTCAGAAACATCTGAAGCTGGCCGAAGAGTCGCTCAGCCATCGCCCGACGATCTCAGCCTCGGACCGCGACGAAGAGATGTCGCGCATCCTTCGCAACCGCGCCGTGCGCGCCGCTCGTTCCGGCAACCAGCCGCTGGCCGACAAGTCGCTGCACGAGCTCGAAGCTCTGGCCAATGGCAGCCGCAACCGCGTGATTCAGAGTTCGTACCACGGCGCGTCCGGCGCTCTGCTCATGGACCAGAAGAAATACGAAGACGCCATCGCGCAGCTGGAAGAAGATCAGGACAATCCCTTCACCCTGGAACTGCTGGTTCAGGCCTACTACCAGACCCTTCAGACCGACAAGCTGCACGAAGTAGAAGCCAAGCTGCGCGGCACCAACGTCCCCACCATGGAGCAAGCGCTGGTGGTCCCCGCAGTGCGCGCCAAACGCCCCAACATGTAATGAACATGTAGCAGGGAACATGTGGCGACAGCCGCCTCGGCTGTCCAGCGTGGGCGAAGCCCGGCTGCGTGCGGGAATGGATGCGGGAATCCCTCGTCCCACTTGACGCGTTGGTGTACATTAGGTGGGCACTTTGCCCGCCATGAAGGCTGACACCGAGCGCCGCGCCGGAACAAGAATCGCCACCCGCGTTCCTACGCGTGTGCGCACCGCACAGGGCGCCGATCAAACTGCCCAGACTCGTGACGTCAGCGCCAACGGCGTCTACCTCTATACCAAGTCCCGCATGGAAAAGGGCGCGGAGGTTGAACTGGTTCTGATCCTTCCCCCCGAACTCACTTCGGGCCAGAAGTGCTGGGTTTGTTGCCAGGCCACCATCGTCCGGGTAGAGGAAGAGGGAAAAGAGTTCGGCGTGGCGGCCCAGATCCGGCGCATGGAAATCATGCCGGAAGCCACGGCTTAGTGCCGCCTCGTCTGGATCAATCGTGGCGCGATCAGTGGGTCCATTTCAGGAAGTTTTCCCGATCAAGATTCCCAAAAAGTTCACGGTCAGGGCCCCCGCGGATTCGTTCTCTGGGTGATCTGCCCCTAGGTCTGTGAAAAAAAGCTTCCCATTGCATCGTTGGTGGTGCAATAATGGCGGCCCTAGAATTGCTCTGGCCAATTTCAGGTTCCAGGTGGGCCCAAAGTATGTTGATCGACAAGCTCGCGGCCGGTGTGGTGCAAGTGCAGACACCGATTGGTCCGCGTTATGTAATGCCTTCATTCCTCCAGCGCGTGTATCTGCTGTGGATGTTTCGCAATTTTCCCATTCTTCCTCACGCTGTGTTAAGCGGACGTCAGCAGCGCATGATCGACCGTATGTGTGGTGAACAGCGCTTTGCATCCATGGCCTACGCCGATGGCATGGATGAGGCGCCGGTGATCGGCACGGTCGAGCACCGGCCGCCGATCGCAGCTGACCAGTTACCACCACGGCGTCCGGCAGCAAGCGAAGGTTCGCGCGGTTTGACCGCGGAGGCTCGCCAGCGGTCGTAGCTTCGTTTTGAAAACGGCGCGGTGCCCGCCGCGCCGCCAGAGCCTAAGGCAATCTGCGCCTTAGTCTGTGCTCGTCTCGTCGATCCAGCAGACGACTCTCTCTTTTTCCCCCGGCAGCAGAACCGAGCGGGAGTCTTGCGCGCCGCGCGCTACGTTTGCGCTCCCGAATTCGAGAATCTCTTTCCTTCCTGGACCGTCAGAGTTTGCGCGAGACACTTGTGTCTGCCGCGTCCTTTGGCCGATTTCGTTCTCGTCTCTCGGACGTTTATTTCTATTGCGCAGTCCATCAGTTCTTTTCCGGAGGCCCGTCGCTCGGTCGATCGCCAGTGCATTAACAAACACGGATCGAATTGATCGTGTGTTTCGTTTTTCGCTTCGCAGTGTCTTCCGAAACAATGCACTGTCTTGGAGACGAAGTTATGTTCGAGGCCTGAATGCGCAGGATGGCGATAAAGCCTCGTCTGCGAATCCACAGCGTGCTACTCCTCTCTTGACCCGCCTGCGGTCAGCGCGCCTTTGCCGGGAGTTATTCCGATTCTCATAAGCGGCAATACCGAAAATGGCAGCTTCTTCGTAACTAACAACACCGAACGAAATGTGTAGCCACCGATTGGCGAAAGCTTACAGCTATCTGTTATGGACCAGCGATTGCTTTGCCAGACAGGTGTCCCCGGCTTTGGGCAGGAGGCGGTTGAGGTGTGCTTTCCGCTCGAAGCGATTCGTATTCGCAAGGAGATCATGATGAAATCGGCCATCCGTTCTGCCTGGACTCGCGGTTGGGGAAGTGTGCTGACACTGGCACTGTTATGCGGCCTGTCAAGTGTTGTGGTGGCGCAGGATGCGGCCTCGCTGACGGGCGTGGTCACCGACACAACAGGCGCGGTGGTGTCCGATGCAGGGGTGAAGCTGCTGGACACCAAAACGAACACTGCCTACGAAGCCAAGACAAACGCTGTGGGCGCGTATTTGTTCAGCCAGTTGCACCCGGGTCCCGGATACCAGATAACGATCAGCAAGCAGGGCTTTGAGACAGTGAAGGTTTCAGACGTATATCTGGCAGTGAACGCCACTCACACGCAAAACGCGCAACTAAAGGTTGGCGCGACCACGGAGACGGTAGAAGTGAGTGGCGTAGGTTCCGCTGTGACCCTCAACACGACGGACACGAGCATCGGCAACAACTTTGACATGCGGGAGGTCCATGATTTGCCGGTGCTGTTCCGTGATTCGGTTGCTGCACTACTGCAATACCAGCCGGGCGTCGTCGTGGCCGCAGCCGGCGTTGATGATCCCAATAACAGCCGGAGCGGAGCCGTTACAGGATCACGCCAAGATCAAGGCAACATGACCCTGGATGGTATCGACGTGAACGACTTTGGTACTGGCCAGGCCTTTACGGCCACGGCCAATTCGCCCGTGGATTCCATTCAGGAGTTCCGCGGCGAGACTGCTAATCCTCTGGCCGCCGAAGGCCGAGGCAGCGGAGCCCAAATTACGCTCGTGACCAAGAGCGGAACCAACCAATGGCACGGATCGCTCTCCGACTACGTGTGGAACACGGCAACCTCAGCGAATAGCTTCTTCAACATCCGCGCTGGTGTTCCACGGACCGATCTGCACCGTAACCAGTTTGGCGTAACCTTGGGAGGGCCCCTCAAGAAGGACAAAGCATTCTTCTTCATCGACTACAACGGCCGGAGAGACACGCAAACCGACTCCGTCGAGCGCACTGTGCCGCTCGATAGCTCAGTCGAGCCGATCGGCAATCTGCGCAACGGCGGCATCGCCTATATCAACAGCAGCAATGCTGGATGCAACGAAAACAGCCGCATCAATACGCAGCCGCAATGCATCACGCAACTCACGGCGGCAGACCTGCAGGGCATGTTCGGACTCTCAGCCGATGCCCCGCTCACTACCTTCGTCAATGGACGCTATCCTGTCGCCAACGATTTGAATGCCGGCGACGGCATCAATACTGGTGGGCTCCGATTCAACGCTCCGGAGAATCGTTCCGAGAGCAACCTGATTGGGAAGTTAGATTTAAACATCAAGAACAACCACCGGTTGTTTGCCAAGTATGCCATCATCGGAGAAAAACTGGGCGACAACGTAAACGGCGCGACGATGCAGTTTCCCGGCGATCCGGTCACGCACTTCATCATCGACACCAGCTACAACTTCTCGGTCGGAGATACGTGGACAATAGGTGCGAACAAAGTTAACCAGTTTATCTTTGGCGAATCACGGTCGCGGCTGAATTTCCCGGTTCACTTCAATCCCGCGGGAGCCAACGACTTCAGCATCTTCGCGAACAACGGCTCGAATCAGCCAATCCTCGATTCTCCATACCAGTCGCAAAGCACACAGCGGAGAGACATCACGATTCCGGTGTTCCGCGACGACTTCTCGTACCAGCGCGGCACCCACAACGTTCAGGTTGGCGGCACGTTCAAGCCCATTAGTGCACTCTCGAACGAAACCCTGGATCTGAACGCCATCACCATGGGACTGGGAGGCAATCTTTTCGGGCTGGACTCCAGCGTGCGGCCCGGCGACATTCAGCGAGATCCTTTTGCGGTGGCCACCACCGAATGGGACACGTCGCTGGCATTTCTGGTGGGCAGGGTTGCATCGGTGCAGCAAAACCTGAACTATAACCTAAGCCAGCAGGCCACTCCCCAGGATACCGGCAACATTCGCAAGTGGCGCTACTACGAAACCGAACTGTACGCCCAAGACAGCTGGAAACTGCGCAAGGACTTGACCATGACGTATGGACTGCGCTGGCAGTTCTATTCTGTGCCCTATGAAACGCAGGGGTATGAGGCCATTCCGAACATGGATTTGGACACATTCTTCAAGAGCCGCGTGGCTGCGGCGGCGCAAGGAATATCCGGAAACAACACAATTCCCTTTGTCACGTACAGCAAAGGGGGCAAGGCCAACCACGGTCCGGCATTCTACCAGAACGACTGGAAAGACTTTGCGCCGCGCTTCAGCCTTGCCTACAACCCCTCAGCCAGCAAGGGATTCCTTGGCCGGTTGCTAGGAGATGGCAAAACGGTGATTCGTACTGGCGCTGGGATCGTCTTCGATCATCCCGGCACCGAGGCGGTCAACTTCGAGCAGAACCGAAATAGCTACCTGTTCTCGAGCCAGACCACAACGAATTTTGGGACGGGCGACCCGGCGACCGACTTGGCGAACGATCCAAAATTCACTAGCGTTGCCGCCCTGCCATCGAATCTCGCCACTCCGCAACAGCCTACGAACCCCTTTACGCCCTTTGTCGACCCCGTCTCTGGTCAGGCGTATGGCGAGGCCGTGAGCACCTTTAACTACGCCGTCGATCCGCATCTGAAGACTCCCTACAACTTCGTTTTCACATTGGGGATCCAACGGGAACTACCAGGAAAGTTCCAGCTCGACGTGAGTTACTTCGGTCGTCTGGGACGGCGTCTGCTGATCCAAGCCGACGGCGGCCAGATGGTGGATTTCAGGGATCCAGTTTCCGGAGATCTGCTGTCCAAAGATTTCGCTAACCTCTCTCTGCAAATGCGAAACCAGACTCCCGATCCGCAGAACGGCTATACGGTGAATCCGGTTCCGTTCTTCGAGAATGTGGCTTTTCCGGGAGCAACCGACTACCTGGCCAACGGCCCATTTTCCGGGCTGGTGCTGCGCGGCGATCTGTCGGACACGACGGAAGGCATGAACATCATCAACTCCCTGTTTGGCGTCGGCTTTGCACCAGGGATTGGGCTCAGCCCGCAGTTCGATACCAACGTATACGTGACCAACAAGTCGTTCTCCAGCTACAACAGCCTGCTGGCCACACTACACAAGAAATACTCCAACGGCCTACAGTTCGACCTGAACTACACCTATTCGCATTCGATTGACAACGCGTCGGTATCGGCGAATTCGTTTTTTACTGATTTCGTTTGCGATATTACGAATCTAAGGGTCTGCAAAGGGGACTCTGACTTCGACGTGCGTCACTCGATCAACATGACCGGGATCTATGAACTGCCATTTGGGCGAGGCAAAATGTTTGGAAGCAATGCCTCCGGTTGGATGAACCAAGTCATTGGTGGTTGGAGCCTCTCGGCGATCGTGAGCTGGCGCACAGGTCTAGCGTTCCGGACCGGGTCCAGCGCATTCCCGATCGGCTTTGCGGCAGTGGCTCCCGGCATCTTCAACGGCGACACCCATGCGATTCGGAGCGGCATCCACTCGGACCCCAACAACGGAAATGCCGTCCAATTCTTTGCCGATCCCGCAGCGGCGGCTGGGTCGTTCTCTGGTCCGTTGGGATTAGAGATGGGCCCACGCAACAATCTCCATGGGCCGCACTTCTCCAACACGGATCTCGCCCTCATCAAGAATTTCAAGGTGACCGAGAGGTTCCATGTGGAATTCCATGCCGAGGCTTTCAACGCATTCAACCATACGAATTTCGCTTTGCCGCTGAATGGATTCGGAGGAGTGGCGGACTTTACCCTTCCCAGTTCTTTCGGCGTAATCACCAGCACCGCCGCACCTCGGCAGATGCAGTTTGGGCTGCGGGTGGAGTTCTAGGGACGAAGTCTGCATTGGGGGAAAAGCTGAAGGGCCGGTCCCGTGACCGGCCCTTCTTGTCGTCAAGGGGGACAGGTTTGCGCCAGCGGGCTCAAGAACTCCGGGAGCAGGGGCGCGTTGTCGAAGGTGGAAAGTGAACTCGCATAGTGCCGCGAACCGGGACGCGACGCTGCACCGATCGACCTTCCGTGGTAAGCTTACAAGACTGATGTCGACGTAGGGATGCTGATATCCAGACCGCAATGGTCCGTTAGTGTTCCTCCGTGGCGAGTTTGCTGCAAGGCTCGATGAGGCCAGGACGAATGGACGGATTTAGCAGCATCGGCTCCGTCACCCTCCGGTCAAACAATCCTGCTGGAATTGCTCGCCAGGGGTAGTTGGTGAACGAACGGAGCGGGCGCGTAGCTCAATTGGCAGAGCAACTGACTCTTAATCAGTAGGTTG
>JADGNQ010000190.1 GCA_017883385.1 Candidatus Sulfotelmatobacter sp. | reverse complement strand
CAAGGCGGGCGTTTTCGTCCGTATTCACTCCGCCGTAGTTCTCGCGGCCGCTACGGACTGGAACGAGCCTGGTGTTCAGTCGGCGCTGACGGACTTTGTGCGGCCCGGCCTTACAGCCAGCCAGTTCGGCGTTGGCTGGCAGCAAGAATCCGGACACCATGAGCTCGATGGTTTGTGGCCCCTGGTGACCTCAGTCCGTGGGAAGTACTTACTGGTGGGCGACGACCCCGCGTTGATGGAGTCGGTGTTGGCTAATTTCAACCGCAAATCTGACCGCGAGCCCGCAGCACTTCTCGCTGGCTTCAGTCATCAGCGCGAGCGTGCCAGCTTCGCCCGGCTCGTGGGTCTTGTCGACCGGTTTAGCATAGGCGTGGCCAACGGAGAGGACATGGAACGTCAACCACAGTTCTTTTCCGGTAACGTGGCAAGTCTGAGTGCAACGCTGTCCGGCGTCTCCGCGGAGAGAGTCGAGGTTCGCGGCGATGCCAGCAAGGTGCGGCAATCGGTCACCTACGAATGGTCGCAATAAAGCACATCGCGCTGCTGGTGAGCCTGGTTGCCCTGTGTTTTTCCAGCGGCCGCGCCCGGCCTGCCGAATCGGATCGCGCTGACAACTCCGAGATGTCTCTGTTCGCACAGTCAGTCACGGAGTCGTTGAACCGAGACTTTTCGAACCGCGACATTTCCTTTCTCCTGCTCGAAGCTGATACGGGTCGCGTGCTGGCCTCGCGCTGGGACCATCTCGAAACACCAATTCCCATGGGATCGCTGGTAAAGCCCTTCGCCGCTCTGGCCTATGGCGAGCAACACGAGTTCAAATACCCGAGCCATACCTGTCGCGGGACGGAGACGGGATGCTGGCTTCCTCATGGACACGGCGATGTCGACCTGACCGCGGCCATCGCTCACTCCTGCAACTCCTACTTCCGCATGCTGACCGCGGATTTGAACGCGGCCGACGTTTCTCCAATCACAATCCCCTTTGGGCTTGAATCGCCGGCTCGCGACGCGGCGGGAACCGAACTCGCCGGTCTTGGCAATCACTGGCGGACGTCCCCGTTGCACATGGCCCGCGCCTACCTTGAACTGGTACACCGCCGCCAGCAGCCCGGCGTGAGCCAGATTCTCGACGGGATGGCCGAGTCTGCACGGCATGGAACCGGGGCGGAAGTAGGTCGTGCTCTTGCATCCCCCAACGCCCTCGCAAAAACAGGGACGGCGGTGTGCACTCACTCCAGGCGCGGGCCCGGCGACGGGTTCGCCGTTGTCCTCACGCCTGCGGATCAGCCGCAACTTCTTTTGATGGTGCGGGTCCACGGAGTCCCCGGTGCGCAAGCTGCTAAGATCGCCGGACAGATGCTGCGCCGGATCGAGGATTAGCAAGTGCACGTAGTCACCCCGCGGACTTCACCGGCACGAACCCCATCTGCATTGACGTCACTTGGCTTGAGCTTGCTGGTTCTGCTCGCGGCGTACGCTCCGATCTTCGCTCAAATCACCAGGGCCCGTGTCCCATCTGCATCCGACCCAACCAGGGCCGTCGTTCGTGTCGGCGTGCTCGGACTGTTTCATCCGCGCGAGTTCATCGTGAGTGCTACTGGGGCGTCCGCGCTGGTTTTGCACGCTGGCGAAGAACAGATCGTGCTCGAGAATAGTTCCGGCGTGGACTCGGCGAGTGTCCGCATCTCCGAGAGCGACATGGTTGTGACGGCAGGAATACGTACCGTCCGAGCATCGAAGATCATCGTCGACAGTCGCAAGAACGATCCTGTGGACTTCGTACTCTCTGTTCCTGGGAAGATCACGCGCCACTACCGGGGTATTCTCGAAATCAAACCATCGGCCGGGAACCTGATCGCGATCGTCACCATGGATCGGGAAACTGCGATCGCATCGGTGGTGGCAGCGGAGAGTGCTCCCGATACTCCACTCGAAGCTCTGAAGGCGCAAGCCGTCGCGACCCGTTCGTACTTCGTTGCCAGCCGTGGACGACACCGCGACTTCGATTTCTGCGATACGACTCACTGCCAGTTTCTGCGCGAACCGCCTTCGCCGGAGAGTCCGGCAGCAAATGCCGTCGCAGCCACCCGCGATTTGGTGCTGGCGTATGATTCTCGGCCGGTCGCGGCGATGTACACCCGCAGCTGCAGTGGACACACTCACACACCGGCGGAATTGGGGCTCCCGTCCGGGCGCTATCCTTACTTCCCCGTCGAGTGCAAGTACTGCCGCACGCACCCAGTACACTGGTCGAGTCGATTCTTCGCTGGGGCTGCGGTTGGGCTGCATAGCTACAACGAGTCTGCACGGCTTGACGTCGATCGCCGTCTGGGCTGGACTGCGGTTCCGAGCAATGACTTCGCCATGAAGAAAGAGAATGGCGAGTTGATCCTGCAAGGAACAGGCCAGGGACATGGCATGGGACTTTGCCAATCCGGAGCGAAGGCAATGGCCGAAGAAGGCGCTGATTTCCGCCAAATCCTAAACCGCTACTATCCCAACACAACGATCGTCAGTTGGCCTGCAGCTTCGGCGTCATGAATCGATCTCCGCCGGGACTACTGCTCTCGCTTCGCTCGCGGCAGGACGACCCTCGCGCGGCACCCCTTGTCGGCACGGTTCAGGAGTTCGATCGATCCACCGTGAGCTTCCGCGATCTGACGGGAAAGCACCAGACCGATTCCACTCCCGGTGGGCTTCGTCGTGTAAAAGGGGACAAAAGCGTTGCTGGGATTGAGGAAACCCGGTCCGTTATCTTCGATGACGAGAACGGCGTCGCTGTCGGCAAGTTCCCAGTGCATCACTACATGAGGATCCCTGGGCGTCTCAGAAGTTGTTCCGCCGTTGTGGGCGGGACCGGTCGCAAGAGGCGGTTCCAGGGCCGCTTCTACCGCATTCTTCACCAAATTGATCAGCATCTGTTCAAGTTGATCGGGGTCCACCATCAACTCGACGGCCGGGCCTGGATCAACTTGCACGCGCAGTCTTGTCTCCAGCCCGGCAACGTGCTCTACGATTGCAGAAAGTTCAGTTCTGCGGACTGCGGGAGGCGGCATCTGGGCGAGTTGCCGATAGGCTTGCAAGAAGCGATTCAGCGATCCGGCTCGGGTTTCGATGATAGACAGGCCGCGTTCAAAATCCTGCCGCTGACCGGAGTCGAGCACCGATCGGGGGACCTGTGCGCGCAGGCTTCCCGCAATCGACTTGATGGGCGTCAGCGAGTTGTTGAGTTCGTGACCCAACACGCGAATCAGCCGCTGCCAGGCGCTCCGCTCTTCCTCACGCAGCGCCCGACTCACTTCGGACAAAACAATCAGGGTATGGGGGACACCTCTCTGGCGGAATGAACTCCGACGAACCAACCACCGGGAACTAGGGCTCTGAAAGGACGAAGGCAGAAGAGTCTCACTATCCGCCGTCAAGCAGTCCGCCAGACCGATCTCTTCTGCGGTTCGCCCCAGGAGCCTCACCGACGGGGTCTGAAGTAGACGTTCGCCGGCAGAATTCACGAGCCGCAGAACTTGATCGGGATCGAACGTAAACAGTGGGACATCGATCTCCTCGACCACCCTGCGCAACAGGGCGGTGGCTTCGATGGCGCGAATCTGCTGGTCGGCAAGAAGATCGGCCAGAGCGTTCACTTCGATAGAAAGTTCCCCGAGGGCGTCCTCGGCAACAGCACCACGCGCACGAAAGGAATAGTCCTCTTCGCGGAGAGCGGCAATCACATTGGCGAGGGTTTGCAGAGGACGGGTGGTCTGTTCCTGTAAAGCCATCGCCAATAGCCACCAGACAAACAGTTCCACAAAGATCAGCCCGAGCCTGGATTCGAGCGACCAAGGTTGCAGCCAGATGAAAATGCCGCTTGCCAGAAGCGTGGGCAGGGCAACGAGGAACGAAAAAAGACTGACGCGTCGCTCATAGAGGAGGCGAACCCGTCGGCGTGGAGGTTTGCGCGCGCCGGGACGAGGGCTCCCGTACGAGCTAGAGCCCATACTTCTCCATCCGCCGGTAAAGAGCCCCGCGGCTGAGCCCCAACGTCTCAGCCGCCTGACTTACATTTCCCTGAAAACGCTGCAGAGCCTTTCTGATCAGAATTGCTTCCACCGCTTCCAGGCTGAGGTCTTCGAGGTTCTGGCTCTGCGACCGGATTAGGTCCAAGCCGAGATCGGCACGCTGAATCTCCTCACCACGGCACATCAGGACTGCGCGCTCGACGGTATGGTCTAACTCGCGCACGTTGCCTGGCCAGGAGTGCTGCATGAGAAGTTGCAAGGCCGACGTCTCAAATCGCTGGACAGGGCGACGGTAATGCGACGTGTAGCGCGCCAAGAAGTGGAGTGCAAGAGCGGGAATGTCCTCGCGGCGCTCGCGCAACGCGGGCACGTGGATCTCGACGGTGTTCAGGCGGAAGAGCAAGTCCTCGCGGAACGTCCCCCCGGCACAGGCGGCACGAAGATCCGCATTCGTAGCTGAAACAACGCGCACGTCAACCTTGCGGCTGCGAGAGGATCCAACGCGCTCGATCTCGCCCGTCTCCAGGGTGCGCAGCAACTTCGCCTGCTGGCGGTAGGGAACATTGCCGATCTCGTCAAGGAAGATCGTGCCGCCGTCCGCCAGTTCAAAGCGCCCAATGCGGTCGGCGCGAGCATCGGTAAATGCGCCTTTCACATGCCCGAAGAGTTCGCTCTCAAACAATCCGTCGGGCATGGCACCGGTGTTTACCGCAATCATGGAACGAGACGCTCTTGGCGAAAGGGCATGGAGCGTGCGCGCCACAACCTCCTTTCCTGAGCCATGCTCCCCTGTGATCAGAACATTGGCATCGGAGGGGCCGATGCGCGAGACTGCATCGAGAACCGGTTGCATGGCAGGTGCAGTGGCAATGAACTCAGGGAGTCCTTCCGCACGGAGCAAGCGATTCTGCGCCTGTAACCGCTCTGCCCGCTGTAGTGCCCGGTGGAGTTCAACCTGCGATCTGAGGATGGCCAGCAGGCGCTCATTTTCCCACGGCTTTTGAATGAAGTCCCTGGCACCGCGGCGCATCGCCTCCACGGCGAGCTCAACATTGGCCCAAGCGGTCATCACGATGACCGGAGTGTTACTGTCGACCGCCACAATCTCCGAAAGGAGGTCGAGGCCCTCGCCACCGGAAGTGGTATCGCGCGTGTAATTCAAGTCGATTAGGATCGCATCGTAGGAGCCGGTCGCAAGTGCCTCACGAACCAGGAGGGGAGACCGTGCCGTTTCGACATCGTATCCTTGCGAGCGCAGCAGGAGTTCAATTGCATCGAGAACGTGCTGCTGATCATCGGCCGCTAGAACTCGGGGCCGATCGTGGTTGTTCGTGGTAGTGGAGGCGAAAGCGTCTCCAGGCTTTATCGAAGTCTGCATATTGGCTACGGGCTCGCAGCGTTAATCGTACCGCGAACCGCATCCTGAAGCTGAATGCCATTATGTTCCAAAGTGGTCCCGGTTGCTCGATCAAGTTCAACTTTTGCTTTCTCATGGACCGTGATGGCGTTCACAAGATCCAATTCCGCCAGGGCTAGATCCCGCTGGGCCGAGAGAGTTTGATAACTGGAACCTGCTCCCAAGTCCTGCTCTTTCCGCGTGATCTCGAAGGTGCGTTGAGCAAGGTCTCGCGCCTTGCGCGCAGCCAGGACTCTGGCGGCGGTTTGCTCCACGGAGTACTGCGCGTTGCGAACTTCGATCCGGACCTGCTTCTTCAGTTGCTCCATGCGCAACTCGGCCTGCCGGTACTCGAGTTCGGACCGGTACTGGTCAGCCTTGGCGACGCGATTCCGGAGGGGAACATTCAGGTTCAGCCCGACGTAGTAATCCGGGGACGAATTGTTGAACGTGTTGCCGAGTGCTCCCCCGAAGTCGACGGGCACGGTTGCGGTGCAGCCTTTGCAAAGGGAATTCAGCGGGCCAGCCAAGCCAGCGCCCGAATAGAAACCCACGAGCGACAATGATGGCAGCAAGGCATTGCGCGCTGCGCGACGGCTGATCTGGCGGTTTACCAGATCGACGTCGGACTCCGCCAGTTCCGTCCGGCCATGCAGCGCTTCAGAAATCAAATCCTGGATCGGCGGAATCGCCTGAGCCGGAACGGCTTCCATTCGGTCTGTTGGTACGACCGGCATTGCTTCCAGAACAGGATCGTCCAAACTCTTCGTAATGGCGTTCTTCATCAGGGTCTCCTGGAGTTGGAGACTGGTGCGGGCCACCGTCAAATCCTGGTCACGCCGAGAAACCTCCGCCTCGGCACGGAGCACATCCATCTCTGGAATGCTTTCGAGCTTGAACTGCTTCCGGGCATTCTCGAGGGTTTGCTGAGCGAAAGTTGAAGATTGCTCGTTCACCTGGGTCTGCTCGTAAGCGGCCACCAGGTCCCAATACATGTTCTCTATCTGGGTAACCGTAGCGATCACCTGGTCCTTGAAAGCAATGTCTGAGATCTTCTTGTTGTTTCTGGCGATTCGCAAATAGCGCAGGTTTGGTCCAAACCCAAAGCCAGCAAGCAGTTCTTGCTGAATACTGAAACGGAAGGCCGAGGTAAGAGTGGGAGACAAGGTGAAGAACGGGCTGTTCGTCGTCTGACGCGAGTTGTTGAACGAGAAGTTAATGCTCGTTCCGGTTGCAAAGGCCTGAGAGTAATTGACGTTGAATTGCCCACTGTTCAGTTGTAATGACGGAACACCGTAGACCGCCTGGTTCACCACTGGCGAAGTCTGATGTTCATCTCCGCCGTTTGCACTGATGAACGGATCGTAGGAAGACACCGCCGTTCCAGCGCCCAGCGTGGACTGCACCAGTCCAGACGCACCGGCTCCCGCGCCACCCGCGCCACCCGTCGTGCCGCCGGCGCCTGCACCTGGAGCGCCTGTACCGAATCCTCCGACACCGCCACCCGGAGTTCCCTGGACCACTCCCGTGTTCACACCGCGAAAAAATCCGCCTGCCTGCGTGCGTAGAATATCCGTGTTTGCAATCGGAAGATTGTAGCGGGCGATGGCCAAGTCCAGATTGTTTTCGAGCGCGAGGTCAATCGCATCTTTCAGCGAGAGATGGAGCTTGCCTTCCCGGATGACGCGATCCAGACGCAGTGAGTTTGCGAGGGCTGGCTCGGGGACATAATCTGGCAGATAGGCATTGAGAGGGTTATGTGATTTTGGCATCTCAAACCGAACCGGAACGTTGGTTTGCGGCCCGGGCAGCTGAGCACTTGCAGCCTGCGTCGCGGTCGTCGATGCAGGGGTTGCTGCCTGCCCTTGCATCGTTGAAGCCAGCATCCCATAAACACAAACGATTGCAATTCCTCGTTTCACGAAAGTAGTCCCCAAAACAGTCACGATGCGCTGACCTCCGCGGGTTGAGTAAGAGTCGGGTTGTCTGTGTCGCCCACCAGCCAACCGTCCCGCAGTTGAATGGTGCGACTCCCGAAGGCGGCATTCGCTTCCGAGTGGGTTACTTGCACGATCGTCGTCCCTTGCTGATTCAGTCCGCGGAAGAGTTCCATGATCTCCTTCGCCTGGCTGGAATGCAGGTTGCCTGTGGGTTCATCGGCAAGCAGAAGTGGAGGCTTGTGGATCACGGCCCTCGCTATGCCCACTAGCTGCTGCTGTCCCCCAGAGAGTTGGCTGGGATACAGATCTTTCTTGGCCACGATCTGAAAGCGATCGAGGGTGTCCGCTACCAGGCTCTGCCGCTGATGGCGCGGGATGTCCTTATAGGAAAGCGGGAGATCTATGTTTTCCTGTACGGTGAGGTCGTCGAGCAGGTGGTAACTCTGGAAGACCATTCCGACGTTCTTCTTCGCCAGCTCTGCGCGCTGTTTGCGTTTCAGATCGTGAACCCCTTGCTCTCGAAACCAGTACTCGCCCTCCCACTGGTCATCGAGAAGAGCCAG
>JADGNQ010000403.1 GCA_017883385.1 Candidatus Sulfotelmatobacter sp. | reverse complement strand
TGTCCCGCAATAGGGTTGATTTTCGCCAAGCCGAAATCGAGGAGTTTTGGGTGTCCGCCGCGCGAAGTGATGAATATGTTCGCCGGTTTGATATCTCGATGGATAATTCCCGATGTGTGCGCGGCATCCAGCCCGTCGGCAATGCCGGTGGCCAGCGAAAGTATGGTCTCGACGACCATCGGCCGTCCGCCGATGCGATCCTTCAGCGTTGCGCCCTCCAGGAACTCCATTACGATGAAGGCTCGGCCGTCCTGCTCGCCGATGTCGTAAATGGTGCAAATGTTGGGGTGATTCAGCGCCGAGGCTGCTCGCGCTTCGCGCTGGAAACGGCTCAGCGCCTCAGGGCCGGTAGCGACCTCGGCAGGCAGGAACTTCAATGCCACGAAGCGATGAAGACGTGAGTCGCGGGCTTTGTACACGACGCCCATCCCACCGCTCCCCAGCTTCTCTTCGATTGCGTAGTAGGACACCGCGCTTGGGATCGAGGAATCAGTTCCGTCCTGGCGAGCCATTTGGATGGCGAGGCCCTCCATCGCCGGACGCTCGAGGAAGCGCTCCCCGGCCGGTTTCTCCAAGATCAGCAGGGAACGGACTTCGAGTTCGAGCGCAGAGTCTCCCGCGCAAGCGTCGCTAAGAAACGCCTCGCGCTCGTCGAGTGGGCGGTCGAGCGCCGACTGCAATACCTCCTCAACTATTTTCCAGCGTTTGGGATCCATCCGAGGCACCACTACCACCACCCGTCAGTTCCCGTAGCAGCCAGACCTTGGCCGCCCTCCAGTCGCGCTTCACTGTGATCTCCGATACTTTCAGCACCTCGGCGATCTCCGCTACTTCCAGTCCGCCAAAGAAGCGCATCTCGACCACTTGCACCTTCCGCGGATCGATTCGTGCCAGTGAGTTCATCGCATCATCAAGCGCGGTTAGATCAGGATCCTGCCCGCCACCTACGTCGGAAACCTCATTCAAAGAGAAGTGCGGAATATCGCTTCCGCGTTTCAAATTGTGGCGGCGCGCGTGTTCCACCAGAATCCGCCGCATCAATTGGGCCGAAACGGCGAAGAAATGCGCCCGGTTTTGCCATTGCATGCGCTTGTAATCCACTAAGCGAACGTAGGCTTCATTGACGAGGGCGGTGGCTTGCAGACTGTGTCCCGCGGGTTCACCCCTCATGTACCGCCGCGCCAAGCGGTGGAGTTCGTTGTAGACGATGGGCGTAAGCCGGTTGAGCGCCTCCTGGTCGCCCTCGCTCCAGGCGCGCAGCAGGGCACTGGCGTCGGTCGTCGATTCTGGCTTGCCGTTCATCGTGTGCAACCAATTGTATCGCGACGAAGAACGCATGATCTCCCAGCGGCGCGCCTTGCGCCTTATCCAAGTAGAGGAGTTATATGAAACCACTGTCTTACGCACTCGCGTTTACCATTGCGCTCAGCGCCGGATTCAATGTAAGCGGCCAGCAACTGGCCTACACCAGCATCGACTTCCCGGGCGCGACTTCGACCTCGGCTTGGGGAATCAACTCGCACGGTGACGTTGTCGGAGTCTACACACTACCCGACACATCGGTCCACGGGTTCCTGTTCAGCGGTGGCGAGATCACCTCGCTCGATTATCCGGGCGCCGCTACGACACACACCTGGGGAATCAACGATCACGGCGAGATCGTCGGAGACTACACCATCGGCGGCGTCATGCACGGCTTCTTGCTCAGCAACGGACGTTTCTCGAACATCGACTACCCCGGCTCCATCGCCGGTGGTCCCGCCGCCATTAACAACTCAGGCCAGATTGCGGGCGCCTATACTGCGCCTGACAACAGCTTTCACAGCTTCCAACTGGCCGGATCCAGGTTCACCAACCTCGATTTCCCCGGCGCCACGTCCAATCAGGGGAACGGAATCAATTCTCTCGGCGACGTGGTGTCCAATTACACGCTCAACGGGGTGACCCATGGTCTCGTGGTGAGCAATGGCAAGTTCACAACCATCGATGTTCCGGGCGCGGCCTTCACTGGCGCCTATGGCATCGACCCGGCCGGCAACATTGTCGGCCGCACACGCGACGCAGCCGGCGTCACTCACGGATTCCTGCTGAGCGGCGGCAAGTTCACAATGATCGACATTCCTGGTGCGACAGCCACTGCGGCTTCGGTGATCAATGTAAATGGCGACATTGCCGGACGCTATACGGCCGGGGGCATCAGCCATGGTTTCGTGTTGACCAGCCCCGCCGTGAGCTACACCATCACTGACCTCGGCACCCTGCCCGGCGGTTCCTTCAGTCAGGCCAGCCAGGGAAACACGGATAACGGACTGATCGCGGGCGTCTCTGACACACCCGACGGCGCGCAGCACGCCATCCTGTGGTACAGAGGACTGCTGAGCGATCTGGCCACCACCGGACTCGGCGGGCCCAACAGTTTCTCGATCGCGCTGAATAGCTTGGGTCAGGTGGTAGGTCAGGCCGAAACCTCAGTGAAGGATACGGAAAATTTCTGCCTTTACGGTACGGGCCTGCAATGTCTTCCTTTCTTCTGGCGGAACGGAATCATGTCGGCGTTACCCACGCTTGGGGGCCCCAACGGAGCCGTCTCCAGTATCAACAAACATGGCCTGGCGGTGGGCCTGGCTCAGAACAACACGGTGGATCCGGCCTGTCCGGCGCCGATCACGCACAGCTACAAGGCTGTTGCCTGGGGGCCGGGACCGGGCCAGATTCGAGAACTTCGTCCGCTGCCCGGCGACACGGTCGCCGTCGCTTTCTGGATCAACGACGCAGGTCAATCCGTCGGCACATCGGGCCTTTGCTCCAACACCACACCCAATGGGGTTATCGTTGGACCTCACGCCGTACTGTGGGATGCGGACGGCTCGGTCGTCGACCTAGGCAACCTTGGCGGGTCCGTCGATACTTCACTCACAGGGGTCGGAAACAGCGCGATCTTTATCAACAATCGCGGCGAAGTTGTCGGCGTCTCG
>JADGNQ010000402.1 GCA_017883385.1 Candidatus Sulfotelmatobacter sp. | reverse complement strand
CCTTGCACGTCAGCTACTGCAACAGGAGGCTCCATGGAAGCGTGCGCGAGGTGGGGAGCGAAGTATTCGGCTTCGACGATCTTGCCGCCCTTGGCGAATTCGGCGTCGGGATCGCCCACGCTGTGCACGACTTTGCCCGCCTGGCGGGCAGTCTGCTGCAGTTCCTTCTTATAGTCGGCGGAGTTGTAGACCGCATTGCCACCATTGTCCCATTCGATTTTCAGGCGATTGCGGCCCTTGAATGCGGCGAAGGTGTTGTCGGCGATGACGGCTACACCGCCGAGAGGCTGAAAGGCGTGCGGCGGTTTAAAAGGATCGATCGCGATCGTCTTCTTCACGCCCATCACTTTGAGAGTCGCGGAATCGTCGACCGACTTTACTTTTCCTCCGAGCACCGGCGGGTGGGCGATGGCGGCGTAGAGCATGCCGTCAACCCGTACGTCCATCCCGAACAGAGGCTTCCCCGAGCAAACGTCGGCCACGTCGTAGCCAGGCGCCGGCTTCCCGATGTATCGCCATTCCTGCGGCGACTTGAACTTCAACTCTTCTTTCTTGGGAACGGGAAGCTTGGCAGCGAGAACAGCGAGTTCTCCATAGCCCAGCTTGCGGCTGGAGTTCTTGTCCGAGACGACGTGGACCGGATCCGCGACGCACTGCGATTCTGGAACGCCCCATTGCTGCGCGGCGGCGCGCACCAGCATCAGGCGCGCGGTTGCTCCGGCTTCCCGCAGCGGATCGAAGAATTCGCGGACGGAATGAGAGCCGTCCGTGTCTTGCGAACCGTAAGCGCCATCGCCATCTGCCTGGACTACCGTGACGCGGCTCCAGTCGGCGTCCAGTTCGTCAGCGAGGATTCGCGGCAGGCTGGTGCGGACGCCGTTTCCCATCTCCGAGCGGTGCGCCACGATGTAGACCATGCCGTCGCTGTGAATTCCGACGAAGATGCTCGGGTGGAAAGCTGCCGCGTCGATGGAACCAGCCGCCGCTAACGAGGGTGCCCCATTTCTCGCTGCTTTTGCGAGAAGTGGGGTTTGTCGAATGCACAGAACAAAGGCGCTGGTCGCCAGCACACCCTGCAGAAAGTTACGGCGGCTCAAGTTTTCGACCGAGATCTTTTCCGCGGTGGTCTTCTCTTCGCTGATCATGCGGTCTCCTTTGCCGCTTCCTTGATGGCGGAGCGGATGCGCTGGTAGGTACCGCAGCGGCAGATATTTCCCGACATCACCGAATCGATGTCGTCGTCGGTCGGCTTCGGCTTCGACGAGAGCAACGACACCGCCTGCATGATTTGTCCCGGCTGGCAGTAGCCGCATTGCGGGACGTTCACTTCTGCCCAGGCTTTTTGCACGGCATGCGGGCCGTGAGCCGAGAGGTCTTCAATGGTCGTGATCTCGAGACCCTCGACCGTGCTCATCTGCTTGCTGCAGGACCGAATGGCTTTGCCGTTCTGCAGTACGGTGCAGGCTCCGCACAGCGCCATGCCGCAGCCGAACTTTGTGCCGGTGAGTCCGAGAATGTCGCGCAAGTACCACAGCAACGGCATCTCAGGATCGCCGTCGAACGTCTGGGCGTGTCCGTTCACCTTGAACTGAACCATGGTGCACTTCCTGGATTGTGTGGGGTTAGAAAATTATGGGACGTATTCTACCGCTGGAACCGGCAGGATGCACTATCTGTATGCCTCGCCGGACGAATCCCCGCGCATTGGTAGAGACGTTGCTCGCAACGTCTTTGTCAATTGGCCCGCGAACCCACGATCCAGCAGCACTGTGCTCAGACGTAGCGCCTGCAGCGTCGGGTACTGCGAGAGATAAGCAAACGCCAGTCGCACGTGGTCAGCATGGTGGAAGGAATCTTCCGGGTGACTGTCAGCTTCGAAGCGGTCGATCAGTTCTTCGTTGCTCATGGTCCTAACTTCGAAATCAAGATGTAAGGATGCGGTCAAAAGGCAAAAATGTGGGGACAGCCGCCCCCGGCTGTCCGCCGGGCGCAGCCCGGCGATGTTAGACGGTCAATTTCCTTTTCCAACCGCGACGGCCAAGGCCGCGGCAGCGTAGATGACGAGATTGCCAATGTTGTACGCACCGTGGAGCAAATGAATGAGGATCGCCATGATGAAAACGGCTACCAACATCCATGCCCCTCGGACTGCTGTCTTCGGAATCAGGAGAAGGATGCATCCAACGATTTCGCCCCATCCCAAAACCAGCCGCACGAAGCCGGGCATGTGCGTCCGCGCGAACTCATGGGCAGCGCTGGGCAGGACAAACAGCACGGCCTCGATCAGAATCACGACGCCGAGAGTCCACTGCAATATGGTCAGGGCGGTTTTCGTTCCTGCAGCACTCATCGCCTTCTCCTATTTGTCTGCCGCTCGCTTGCGCGGGGATTTTGCCTTGATTTCTTTCAGGCGGTGGCTAGCGCTGGAGTCAAGATCCAGTTCATAGAACTTTTTCAACTCGCGAATGCGCTCGAGCGAGGCCGGACTGAACGGCGTCTTTCCGTCGAAGGCATGCAGCACGATGCCCTCGATCACATCCCCGAGCGTCATGTCGTGATATTCCGCAAAGGCCTTCAGGACTTTCAGGATGCGTTTTTCGATGCGCACGCCGGTTTGCACGCGTTCGACTTCGAGTTTAGGATCGTCTGTCATGTGTACCAATGTACCACGGTACCATAGTCTCTGCAAGGGTGCCCCGTTCTTGTCCCGCCGTTGTTTGGCGGGACAGAGCCTGCCCTGAGCGAAGCCGAAGGGGCGGGGATTTTGACTTCGCCCCGCAGACCTTGCCTCGGTTACCGCCGTTATGCCAGTCACCCGAATTCGATTGTTCCTCTCCACCCGAACCCGTTTCAATAACCTGGGGGCAACTATGAACAGACTATTCTGGCTCGGGGCGGTACTACTGTCGTTCGCGGCATTCGCGGCGGCGCAGGATAAGGTTTTCGACTGGGTTCGCGCCAGCGACGAAGCGGCG
>JADGNQ010000055.1 GCA_017883385.1 Candidatus Sulfotelmatobacter sp. | reverse complement strand
GAGAACTGAGAACTGAGAACTGAGAACTGAGAACTGCCCATGCCCGTCCGCCCGATACTCCAACTCGGCGACCCGCTCTTGCGGGACAAGGCTCTCCCGGTGCAAGATCCCACGGAACGCGAAATTCGCGACCTAGTCCAGGACCTTGCCGACACCCTCGCCCACTCGCGCTCCACGACCGGCTACGGACGCGGCATTGCCGCTCCGCAACTCGGCGTCCTACGGCGCGTCATCTTCCTCAAGCTCCCCGGAGTAGAGCCCTGGCCGCTGATCAACCCGGAAATCATCGAGTGGAGCGAAGACAAGATCGTTGTCTGGGATGCCTGTTTGAGTTTCCTTGCGATCTTCATGCAGGTCGAGCGCCGCCGCCAGATCACCGTCCGCTACCAGAATCTGGATGGCGAAACCCTCGAATTCGAAGCTGGAGATGACCGTAGCCTCTCGGAACTTCTGCAGCATGAAATCGACCACCTCGACGGCATCCTGGCGATCGACAGGGTTGTCGACATCAAGACCGTCTGCACTCGCGAAGAGTTTGAAAAGCGATACCGGGACGCGAGCCCGTACGCGACCGCTCCGGCTACAATCAAAAGCTGAATCATGCCCCGTCGGAGAGCCGGGAAACGAGAATCAGGACTGGCAACTGGCTACTGACAACTGATGTTACACATCGGCATCGTCGCTTGCAGCGCGGAAGGCGCTGCGCTCTGCTATCGCACCATCTGCGTTGAGGGCGCGGGCTTGCTCGGCCCCTACAATCATCCCGAAGTGTCGATGCACGGCCATCCTTTCGCCGAATACGTAAAGTGCATCAACGCCAATGACTGGGCCGGTGTCGCTGAGCTCATGCTTTCCTCATCCGAGAAGCTGGCCAAAGCCGGCGCCGATTTCCTCATCGCTCCCGTCAACACCGTGCATCAGGCCTTCGATCTGGTCGAGCATCGCTCGCCCCGCCCCTGGCTGCACATCGCGGTCGAGGTCGCCAATGAAGCTAAGCGCCACGGTTACAAGCGCCTCGGAGTACTCGGCACCCGCTCGCTGATGGACGGCCCGGTCTACCGCGAAACGCTGAAGGCCGCGGGTATCGAGCACCACGTTCCGGGCGGGGAGCAGCGCGAGCGCATTCATCGCTTCATCTTCGACGAACTGGTCCACGGAACTTTCCTGCTTCCGACGCAGGCGTATTTCACAGAACTGATTCGCGGCATGAAAGACGAAGGCTGCGACGCTGTGGCGCTGGCGTGCACCGAAATTCCGCTGCTGATGACGCCGGAGTCCTCCCCGCTGCCGATGCTGGACTCCACGCGCATCCTGGCGCGAGCCACGCTGCGCAAAGCGGTGGAAGGCTAGGCTTTGTTTGTGTGGGATCGGGTCTTTGACCCGGTCGGGCCGAGCAAGGCTCGGCGGGGTTGAGAGCCGACTCGAAATCAAGGACGCTCCATAGTGGAACGCCACCAGCTCAAATTCCGTGAACTCCCCGGCCTGTACGCGATCGCGCGCCTCGCCTCCGACGCGTCCGTTCCCGACTGGGCCACAAAGGGCGACTTCACCTCGATCACCCGCACCGCCGACGAACTCTCCATCGTTTGCCCGGCCGGCAATCTTCCGCAGGACGTGCCGGCGCCTCATCGTTGGATCTGCCTGAAACTCGAAGGCCCGTTCCCCTTTTCGCAGACGGGAATCCTGCTTTCGTTCATCGATCCGCTTTCAACGAACGGTATTCCCATCTTCGCCGTTGCGACCTACGACACGGACTATGTGCTGATCCAGGAAGAATTCGTGGGAGCTGCCCTAGACTTGCTGCATGGGGCGGGTCACGAACGTATCTCCAAACGGTGACGCAGACTGGCGAGCAATCGGACGAAGTGAGCGGCCATTCACACTGCGAATATCCCCAAACGCTGTTGCCCCGCATGCACTGAGCCCGCGCCTGTGATGTAATAGTAGTTAACAACCGAATGCCATCGCTGACCACAATCCTGCGCCGACGCGCCAAAGCCCTGCACCGCAACCTGCGCGGGGCGAACATGGCGATCCGCGCCCTGGCTTCGACCGACCATCCGCTCCTGGCGCACATCATTCCCATGCGCCGCTGCAACCTGGCTTGCACCTACTGCAACGAGTTCGACGATTTCTCGAAGCCCGTGCCGATCGACGAAATGTATCGCCGCATCGACAAGCTGGGCTCGCTGGGCACGGCGGTCGTTACGATTTCCGGCGGCGAGCCGTTGATGCATCCCGAGCTTGATGACGTCATCCACCGCATTCGCGCCAACGGCATGATTGCCGGTCTCATCACCAACGGCTATCTGCTGGTCGCGGAGCGCATTCAGCGCCTGAACCGCGCTGGGCTCGAATGGCTGCAGATCTCCATCGACAACGTGAATCCAGACGAGGTGTCGAAGAAGAGCCTGAAGGTTCTCGACAAGAAATTGCAGTTGCTCGCCGAGCATGCTGAATTTCACGTGAATATTAATTCCGTGGTCGGTGGTGGCATTACCCATCCGCAGGACGCGCTGGTGATCGGCAAACGCGCAATTGAGCTCGGCTTCACCTCGACCATCGGCATTATTCACGATGGCAGCGGCCAGTTGCAACCGCTAGGCGATGAAGAGCGCCGCATCTATCACGAAATGCAGGCGATGGAAAAAAGCAGCTTCACCCGTATCCACGCCTTTCAGGACAATATCGCGAAGGGCCTGCCCAACGATTGGCGCTGCCGGGCGGGCGGGCGCTATCTCTACATTTGCGAAGACGGACTCGTGCACTACTGCTCGCAGCAGCGGGGCTATCCTGGAGTCCCGCTCGCCACCTACACGCGCGACGACCTGCGCCGCGAATACCTCACCGAGAAATCCTGCGCGCCGCACTGCACCGTGTCGTGCGTGCATCAGGTTTCCATCTTCGATTCTTGGCGCGCTCCGCAACAGCCTGGAACGACAGCGGCGGCGGTTGCTGAGTCTGTCGATTTAGTGCAAATCAAATAGGTCCGAAAGAGTTCGCACGAGTTGAGGGGCGGACTACTTCTTCGGCTGCGCCGTCGGCGGCAGCAATCCATTCAGGCGAAGATACATCGCCGCCGAGCTATAGTGGTCAGCCCAGTCGTTAGTCAGCGCGATTAGCGCGAAAGCGCGTGGTCCCTTGCGTCCGCCGAATAGTTCGACTTCATCGCCGAGCTTTGAGTCATCGACTTTCTCCAGCGCGGTGGTGCAGAACTCGAAGCTCGCCTTCAGCGCCGCCACCAGCTTGTCTTTGCCGTCGGATTCCTTCAGTGGCACGGGCGCCTTGACCTCGGGGATGTCTCCGATCTTCGAGCACAGGTAGTTATTCGATTCGATAATGTGCAGGACGAGGTGCCCGAACGTCATCTGTTGTTCCGTGGGTTTGTAGCCGAATTTGTCCGTGGGCATTTCCTCCACCGCCGCCACCAGGTTCTTCTGCTGGCGCGGCAGAATCTCCTTCGCCACCGCCGTGACCGGATTTTTTTCTTGCGCGAAAACTGCGGCTGCTGCAAATACCAGAAAAAGACAGATCGTGCGTTTCATAGCGTTCCTTCCCAGGCGTGCCGGATGTGCGCTCTTCTTCCGTCCCCATTCTACTCAGCCCGCGCTGGGTGCGCGACTGATCCCCCAGCAAGAACTTGAACCACGGAGGACACAGAGGACGCAGAGGAGAGCCAGGTGTCCTCCGAGTCCTCTGTGTCCTCTGTGGTTATGGTTTTTCATGACACAATGACGTGATGCCCGTTGAACCCTCGCCTGTTCCAGATTTTCTCTACGGTACCGCCTGGAAGGAAGACCGCTCCGCAGCCCTTACCGAACTCGCGCTCCGCACAGGATTTCGCGGCATCGACACGGCCAACCAGCGCCGGCACTATTTCGAAGCCGGAGTCGGGGAGGGTTTGGCCGCAGCCTATCGCGCCGGCGTGGTGACGCGAGCCGATCTGTTTCTGCAGACGAAATTCACCTACCAGCGCGGTCAAGACCATCGCCTGCCTTACGATCCTTCGGCGAGTCTGGCTACGCAAGTCGCTCAGTCCTTAGCTAATTCGCTGGAGCATCTCCGTACCGACCACGTCGAGAGCTTCGTGCTGCACGGGCCCTCGGGTTATGAGTGGACCGATGACGACTCCGCAGTCTGGGAGGCGATGCGGAAGGAGCGCGATGCCGGGCGCACACGCCTGCTCGGTATAAGCAACGTCTCGCTGCAACACTTGGAGCAGTTGGCAGCCGCCCAGGCCGAACTCCCTGCGTTCGTGCAAAACCGCTGTTTCGCGCGTCTCGGCTGGGATCGCGAAGTGCGACGGTTCTGCAGCGAGCGCAAAATTATCTATCAGGGATTCTCGCTGCTCACCGCAAATCCGGAGGTGCTGCGGCATCCTCCGCTGATCGGTCTTGCGGCCAAGCTGAACGCAACCCCGGCGCAGATCGTATTTAGTTTTGCGCTCGCGGTCGGGATATTGCCATTAACCGGGACTACGAACGCCGACCATATGAAACAGGATCTCGCCAGCCTCAACCTGACGCTTCTCCCTGACGTGGTGCAAGCAATCGAATCTATGGCTGGATGACTGAAGCCACTCCGGCTGCGCTGCCTACTTCATCGCCGGCTTCAGCGTGGCGACATGCTTTTCCCGCCGCATCTGCGCGGCCAGTTCCTTAATCTCCGTCAGATCGCGCTGCATCTCGCTCCAGCCGTACCACAGCCGCGGCAGAAACCTTACGAGAACATGGCGCCCAACCCTGCGCCCGCAAGAGTGAACACGGCCCACCAGCCGAAGACGATGCCGAAAGCCGCGCCGCGCTTGACCTTGCTTACGCAGGTAAAGCCAATGGCTGTTAGGACCAGCGTCCAGATCAGGAAGATATCGAGCGAAGATAAGATGCTGTAGAGGAAAACATTGTCCGCCGGGTTCATAAAATAGCCGGGGTTTGTGGCCACCGGATTCTGGAATGAAAACGAGTCTGGACTCATCCCCGCCAGCACGGAGGCCATGGCCAGCAGCGTCTTCAGCGCGCCCGGCAGAGCGGCGAACAGTACAATGGCGAAGGAGACTTTGAACGTGATGTCAGCTCCTGCCGCAAACTTGAAGGTGGCAAACAAGACCGCAGCGATGATCAGCCAGATGATGAGCGTGATGGCGGGGAAGAGGTAGGAGACGAACTTGGTGCCGATCGTTCTTTGTCGCATCTGCTGGTCACGCTGGTCGGCCGGCAGGTTATCTAGTTGTGCGGATTGCTTGGGCGACATCGCCAACTGATTTTCTGTAACTTTGCGGAACCCGATTTTCTGGTCCACTGTATAAACAAAGGCTGTCGAAATGATCACCATGAGCAGAAAGGGTGCCCACCAGCTCGCGCTGCGGCGCAGATCTGTGAACGTCTTCGAGGGTGCGATAAACGTGTTGACGATGCGCGCCCCTTGGGAAAGTGGCGCAGATTCTGGAGTGGGAGAAGCGGGTAAGACCGGAGCGGCGGCCATGAGTGCCTCCTGGCAAAGAATCGAAGGAATTCTAATCGTGGCCGGGCGTCTACACAAGGCGGTTGAGGGATGGCAATTTCACGAAGGCCCTGTAACGAACCCTCCCCCGGTCTCACTATGAAATTTGGAGTTGCCTCTTGCAAGTTGAGGGGGCTCCGGCGTTACGTCGGCAAAACGCGCTTGCCGGGACGGTCGCTCCGCCCGGGCTTAGGATTGTGCGCATGTCGAATGTAACGCCGGTTGTAATTGCGGTGCCGGTGGCCGAGATTCTTCCCGCGGCCGCCTTCGGTTTTGCGGCGGAGCGGGTGGCGCGAGCACTTGGACGCATATCTGATACCCAAGACCCACGTTCCCTACGCAAGCAGTTCTGGCGTGGCTTCCAGCAGGCTGCGTGTGTAGGCATGCGCAGGGCGGTTGGTGATCTGCTCGGTGTCGCCGACCTCGACGATTCTTCCGCCATACATTACTGCAATTCGCGTCGAGAGATAGCGCACCACCGGCATCGAATGCGAAATGAACAGGTAGGTGAGGCCGAAATCGCGCTGCAGCTGCGCCAGCAAATTGACGATTTGTGCGCCGACGCTGACGTCGAGCGCCGACACCGGCTCATCGCACACGATGAATTTTGGCCGCAGGGCCAGGGCGCGCGCGATGCCGATGCGCTGGCGCTGTCCGCCGGAAAACTCGTGCGGGTAGCGCGTGCGCGCGGACTCGTCGAGGCCCACCGCCCGCAGCAGTTCACCGACGCGGGCGCGACGGGCGTTCTGCAAAGTCCCACGTTGGATTGGGCCGGCTTTCCTGGGCTGACTGAAGTTGCGCCCTTCCCGATTTTGTCCTTCCATTCCGTGGATGATCAGCGGCTCGGCGACGATGTCTTCCACGCGGTAACGCGGGTCCAGGGAGGCGAACGGGTCCTGAAAAATGATCTGCAAATCGCGGCGCAGGCGGCGCATTTCGCCGCGGCTGGCCGAGAGCAGGTCCCGATCCCCGAGCCAAATCGTACCCGATGTGGGCTCGATGAGGCGAAGGATCAGGCGTCCCAGCGTGCTCTTGCCCGAGCCCGATTCGCCTACCAGACCCAGCGTCTCGCCCGCGTGAATGTCGAGCGAAACGTCGTCGACCGCGCGGACCTCGCCGCGAGACTTCCCAGCAAACGGCGACTCGCCCTGGGGGAAACCCTTCGTCAGGTTGCGGATTTCAAGCAGAGGCATCGGCTATCCTTGCACGACCAACTGCTGCATACGTTTCACTACCAAGCCGAGACGCTCCTGGCTGGCAGCGTCGGGCATCAGGTGTCCAGGCAGTGCTTCGCGAAAGTCACGATTCGATAATAAAGCCCTGAATTCATCGCTGAGATATCTCTGCAAGTCCTGTTGGGCGAGATGGACTTCGTCGATGGTCTCGGGCCGTCCATCGATGACAGTCACGATATCTTCCAGGTCGTGGCTCATGCCGAAATCGTTCTTGCCGCGTCCATGAAACGCTTCCAGCTTCGTAGCGAGAAAATACGGAGCGGTGATGAGCCGAATTTCATATTCGCCGATTCGCATTCTCTGCGCATTTTCCAGGGCAGGGCGATACCAGCGATTGCTGAAGCCGAGAATCGAAGCGTCTGTTGGCATCAAATCGAGAATCAGGTCTCCACTCAACCAACGACAAATCGGGGCACCTTCTGCGTGAGATTGATGGAAGCCGAGTTCGCGGAGACGATTCTCAAGAAGCGTGAACTCCGTGTACGAAGCGGTTCCGACGATTGCGTCGACGTCGAATGTGGGGCGAACCGGAGCGGCGGCGGGATCGGTTAAGAGTAGGCCGGTTAGGCAGCCACCGACAAATACGATCTGATCCAGCAGTGGCGCCAGCTTCTTGGCGGCGTCAGCAAGACGCGCAAGATTTGGACTCGGTTGAGGCAGATTCACTTGGAGTCTATTCTCGCGCTCAGCTCGCGGATCGCAATTTCACGTTCGCGCGCGCGTCCCTCACGTATAGCATCCACGAGGGCAAGGAGTTCATAGAGTTTGGGATCTCGCGAGGCCGTGATTACGTTCTTGTACAGTGGAGAAAACTCAAGCCCTCGCGTTGACCGCTTATCCTCATCAGCGCACGGCCAGACGGGTGGAAGTGGGAAGCTCTCGGGGAAATATTGATTGAGGGGGGGAGCGGCCTCTGCGGTGGGAATTCCGCGAGTTGCACCGCCGCGTTCAACGGGGAAGGCGTATTTCACGCCGTGAATCAGGAACTCCTTCAGGTTGCCGCGGTTGAGTTCCGGGAGAAGGCGTCTGCGCATTGGCGAAGACGGAACAAACGGGATGAGGTGAGCGGCTTCAGCCCTGGCGACCGATTCGAAAACATGTGAAGCGCTCATGGCCAGTTCCTTCCCCAGCTTGGCATAGCTCCAGGGACTGAACTCGCTGGCCAACATCTTCAGCGCAAGGACGACGTCTTGAGGCTTTAAGTCCATCGATTCTCTATTCGAGAATAGAGAATATCATTCTACTACAGTGAAGTACGTCAACGGTATGGAATACTATTCTGGCAATAAGAATGATGGAAGTGCTGTCTTACCCTGCCGCAATCATCGGCACGGCCGCCAGCGCAGCCAGCAATCCTAGGAACTTCCAGCGGCTGAAGTGCTCCTTCAGGACGAGGCGGGCCAGCAACACGGTCACAGCAGGGTAGAGCGAGGTAATGACGACGGCTTCGTCGAGGCGTCCGCGCTGGCTGGCAAAGATGAACAGGGCGCTGGCGCTGATGTCGAGGAAGCCCGCGAACATGCCGAGGACAGCGCGAGGGCGGTCGAGCCTGAGTGGGGCACGAGTTGCGACCACCGCGACGGCTGTGGTCGCAAACGACCCGACGCGGGAAGTGGCGGCGATCCACACCGGCGAGCCGGTGGTCTGGTGAATGCAAAGGTAGAAGCCAGCGAATCCCACGCCGGCAAGCGCGGCCATGGCCACACCTTTTGGGCGCCCGGACTCGTCGTTCTCGGTCGTCTCCTCTGGCCGCGTGATCAGCCAGATGGCAAAAATGGCGAGCGCGAATCCGGCCATCGTCCAGTGGCCGGGAGCGCCCTCCATCGCGATGTCGGCGAGTGTGGGGATGGCCGCGCCCAGCAAGGCTGCGATCGGCGCGGTGAGTCCCATCTGTCCCGTGGCAAGGGCGCGATAGAAGATGGCGAGTGAGAATCCGCCGATCCCGCCTGCGGCCAACCCCCACAGAATGCTCGCGCGCGACGGGAATGCCGGGTGCAGCGCGAAGGCCACCGCGAACATCAGCACGAAGGCGCAGATATGGGAAAAAGCTGTTAGAACGAATGCGTTGGCGCGGCGCGACCCGTAGCCTCCAGCGAAGTCGCTCGTGCCCCACAGGAATACGGCCATGACGCTGTAGACAGCCGGGCCGGATTGAGTGGGTGAGAACACGCCGGACGAGGGTAACATGCGAGCGAATCGGAAGCGCGCGTCTTCATGGTTCACAGTTGCTTTACCTCTGTCCTTTCGCAGGCGGGGGCGGCCCGCGCCACGCTTAGCTCCGTACTCGCAACTCGGTACCCGGTACTCGATTTCAGCGTGTTAGAATTTCCTCCAGCGGATTTTCCTGGCAAGAGCACGATTCTGAGACATCAGGTTCTGAGAGTTCACGTTTGATCGAACTGGCGCCTTCGATTCTTTCGGCTGATTTCGCTCGGCTGGGCGAGCAGGTGCGCGCCGCAGGCGAGGGCGGGGGAAGTGTGATCCATGTGGACATCATGGATGGCCACTTTGTCCCGAACCTCACAATAGGTCCGCCGGTAGTGAAGTCGTTGCGCAAGGCGACCGAGTTGCCACTCGATTGCCACCTGATGATCGAGAATCCTGACGAATTCATTCCCGCATTTGCCGACGCGGGAGCGAACTGGATTTCAGTGCATCAAGAGGCCTGCCGGCACCTCGACCGCACGCTGCATCTGATCAAGAGTCACGATTGCCTGGCCGGTGTGGTCATCAATCCGGCGACGCCGGTAGACGCGCTCGCGGAAGTGCTCGAGATTGTGGATTATGTGCTGGTGATGTCGGTGAATCCCGGGTTTGGAGCGCAGAGGTTCATTCCGTCTACGCTGCACAAAATGCGCCGTTTGGCCGAGATTCGCGGACAACGCGGGCTGCATTATCGCATCGAAGTAGATGGTGGGGTGGCGCTCGATACCGTGGCCGACGTGGTGAGGGCGGGCGCAGAAATTCTGGTGGCGGGCAACGCCGTGTTCGGCAATGGCGATCCAAAGAAGAATGCGCAGGTGCTGCTGAAGGCAGCCACCGAAGCTGCGATGCAGAGGGTTTGAGGTTCAGTTTTTGTGGGACCGGGTCTCAGACCCGGTCGGGCCGGGCAAAGCCCGGCGATAGGTGAGGCCCGCAGCAATTGGCAGGCGAGCCACACGATTTCTTCGAGGTCCTAATGTCACGTCGAATTCCATTGATAGCCGTGCTGGGCATGCTGCTGATCTTCACCGCAGCCTGCACCAATAAGAAATCGGTGAATCCCCTGGCCAATGTCGGGTCTAAGCAGCCAGACAAAGTCTTGTTCGACAAGGCCATGGACGCCATGCGGCATAACCGCTTTGACGTGGCGCGCCTGACGCTGCAGACGCTCATCAATACCTACCCGGATTCCGAGTTCGTCGCGCGCGCCAAGTTGGCCGTGGGCGATTCCTGGTATGCCGAAGGCGGAACCGCTGCGCTGGCGCAGGCCGAGCAGGAGTACGAAGATTTCAAGACCTTCTTCCCCAACATGCCGGAAGCGGCGGAGGCGCAGCTGAAAGTCGCCAACATCCATTACCAGCAGATGGAGAAGGCCGACCGCGACTACACCCACGCCAAGCGCGCCGAGGACGAATACCGCAGCCTGATTCTGGAATTTCCTGACAGCAAGCTGCTGCCTGAGGCCAAGCAGCGTCTGCTGGAAGTGCAGGAAGTGCTCGGGGAACGCGAGTTTGAAATCGGACGCTTCTACTATTTGCGCGAGTCGTACCCGGCGTCGATCGCGCGCCTGCAATCGCTGGTAGAAAGGTATCCGCTGTACAGCCGTGCTGACGAAGCGCTCTATCTGCTGGGGCAGAACTATGAAGGACAGATCACGCGTTTGCGCAATGCTCCCACCTGCGACGCCAAAGGCCTGCCGCGGGGTTGCGCGGCCGAGGCTGTCAAAGCGAAGTACATCGAAGAGTTAGCCAAGCACGCATCGGATGCCTATTCGAAGATTCTGACGCGGTATCCCATCATGGATCGTTCGGATGATGCGAAGAAACGCCTGGCGGCATTGCACCAGCCGATTCCCCGGCCGACCAAGGCAGCGGTCGCGCTGAACAAGGCCGAGGACGCCAGCCGCCGCGAGTCCACCATGAGCCAGAGGTTGATTGGGATCATTAAGAAGGGGCCGGACATGGCGACAGCGGCCAAGGTGGGCGAACCGACGCTGGTCGATCCGACACCGGTGAGTGCCAGCCAAGTCGTGCAGGGAGAGGCAATGGCAGCCACGGGAAGAGACATGAGCCGGAAGGGCAGCATCGGCGTGGAAATCGTGAAGCCCGACCTACCTTCTGCGAACGAGCCCCCACCGGACACTCCGGCGGGCAGTTCACCGTTTGGCCAGCCGGCTGGTTCCACCAATGCTCAACCGCCCGCGCCGGATCCGAACGAGTTGAAACCGAATGCGCCCGCCGATCCCAACGAACTGAAGCCCACCGACAGCACTGGAAATCAGGCGCTGCCTCCGCCGCCGCAGGTGAACGAGATCCAGCAGGGGCAATCGTCGTCCTCGCCCACCGCGAGTGCCGACAATTCGATCCCCGCCAGCGACGAAGAGATCTCCAGCAGCAAGAAGAAGAAAAAGAAGGGGATGAAGAAGGTCATTCCGTTCTAAAGCGGAAACCAGACCTCAGCCTTGCGCGATCTTACGGGTCTTCCTCAGCCTCTCCTCGGCCCAGGTGCGAAACTTTGGTCCCGGCACCTCCGATAGGTGCTGACCACTGGTAACACGTTACTTCCCTTCTGGCTCATTGACTTACCTTGTGGGGCAGGTTACCTTCGCGATATCTCCCCTCAATAGAGGAAAACTTTGGCCAGGAAGATACTGCTCGCCGATGACAGCGTAACCGCTCAGAACATGGGGCGGAAGATCCTCGCGGATGCGGGCTACGAGATTATTACCGTCAACAACGGCTCCGCCGCGCTGAAGAAGATCGCGGAGCTTAAGCCCGACCTAATCATCCTGGATGTTTACATGCCCGGCTACAGCGGGCTGGAGGTCTGTCAGCGCCTCAAAGAAGTGCAGGAAACCTCGCGGATTCCGGTCCTTCTGACGGTGGGCAAACTAGAGCCCTTCAAGCCGGAAGAAGCCAAGCGGGTTCGTGCCGAGGGCTACATCGTCAAGCCCTTTGAAGCCAGCGAGTTATTGGCCGCCCTTGCCAAGCTCGAAGACAAGATTGTGCCGCGGGGCGAAGCCTCGAAACCCGGCAGATTTGCGCGCGCGAACGCTGCCTTGGATGAAGGGCGGTACGACAAGACAGTCGTGGTGGATGAGGATTCGGGCTGGAAGAACCGGATTGGGTTTCCGTCCAAAAAGAAAAAGGCTGTGGAAGAAGAGGACGGCGACGATCCAGCGATTTACAACGCGATCAACAAGGACTTGCGTACGGTGGTCGAGCACAAGCCGGCGCACAGTGCACACGAAGCAAAGCAGCAAGAGGATCGAGTCGATCTTGGAGCGTTGGCCCCTGAAGGCTTGCCAAAGGATGTGACTCCGGAAGAGATTGCCGCATTGGCGGCGGCGGCGGCCCAAGTGAAGGGCAAGCTCGGGGAAAGCGCAGTTGCAGAGCACACGCCGGAGCATCCCTTTGCGACGCCTGCAGAAGCCAAGGCAGAAGAAGCAAAGACCGCTGAAGAGAAGCCGCAAGCGAAGGAAGAAATCGCGGCCGAACTGCCGCAGGAAACCTCAGCGGCAACCGGGGCGACCTTCGCCGAACAGAAGTCGGAAGAGCGCGTCGCAGATTTCACAGAGAAGTCCCGCGAAGCAGCGAGCCTGGCCGCTCCCAGCCCCGCCGAAATGATGGCAGCGATTGCCGGGCTGGTGCCCGAATCTGCCAACGCGCAAGATACAAGTTCAGGGAACGGATCGGCGTCGCAATCTACAGACCACCTTGCTCCCAACCACCCTGCTTCCAGTCAGCCTGCAGATGAGCCGGTGACGATGGCGGTGGCGGCCGGTGCAGAGTTTGCAGCTGTCGCTTCTCGTTGGATGGCCGTCCCGGTGGCACTCGCCGCCGACGAAGCGACGATTTCGCTGGAAGACGAGATGCAGAAGGCCTACGCTGCCTTCGCCGCGGCTGAGACCGCGCCCGCCGGATTTCTTTCGACCATTCCGGAGATCCCTCCGGTTAACGCAGAGCCCGCGGCGGCAATAGAGACCTTATCGCCGGTTGAGGCCATAACGCCCGAGTTGGTTGGGCCCATGCCACCAAGTCCGGAGTCAGAAATCGCGCAGGCCGCGACCGGTCTTCCGGGCACGACCGAGGCGTTTGCTACCGCAGTGAGGGAATTTGAAACTATCGCGGTGGCGCAAGTTGAGTCGCCGCCATCAGCTCCAGCGGAGCCGGAACCCGCGGTACAAACTGCCGAACCAGTGGCTCAGCCTGAGTCCGAGGTATCGCAGATCGTCGAAGCAAAAGCAGCGGAGCCTGCGGCTGCGGAAATGGCGACGTCGCGTTCAGAAGTGGCGGCTCTGGAACCGGCTCAGCACGACGTTCCCGAACCCGTGCAAGAAGAGCGGCACGAAGAAGAGAAGAAAGAAGAATCGAAGTTCGAAGAACCGAAGTCGGAAGAACCGAAGTCGGAAGAACCGGCGCCGGTTGTGACCGCTGCAGCCGAAGAAGTGTCCGCAATAACTCCGGGGCAGCCCGAGTCCGCCGCGCCGACTTTTGTGAACGAAGCGTCTGAAGACCAGACTTCGTTCAGCCAAGTTTCCTCAGAGACAGCAGGGCCCGCGGCGACGGACCAACCTGCTGCGGGAGCCACGAGAGAGATGGGCAAGAAAGAAAAAGAATCGGAGATTGCGGAGACCACAGCAGCTGCGTGGGCGAGTTGGCGGCGGATTCGTGAGTCCGGAGATTCCAAGGCCACGCCGGGGCAATCGTCAAAGCAAGGCAACGACGCGGAAGAGACGCCCACCCCTCAGGATACGGCCGCCATGGCGGTCGCCGCTGGTGCAGAGAAGGCTCCCGAGGAAGCTTCGGCAGCTCCCGAAGATTCTGGCGAAATCGCCAGCATCGTCGATAGCGTGCTGGCCGAAATGCGCCCCAAGATCGTCGCCGAGATTTCCAAGAAAATGGGCAAGAAGAAGTAACGTCACTCTGTAGTTTGCCGTCAGCCCAGCGCATCTACGACCAATCGCGCACTGGACCTCATGGGCGGTATACTCCTTTCGCCAGCTGACATCATGGAACAGGTCGGTCGGCTTCTAGGTGTAGGTCTAGGCTCTCTACACTTCAACCCACTCCTGAACATTTCCCTAACGAACTCGGTGTCGCTGTCAGTGGGATTGGCCATCTAGAGTCCATAGCATTCGATCCCCGACCGGTGGCTTGCATCGATACTTCCTCGATTTATCAAGAACTGTGGTCTTGTTCGGGAATCAATATGGAGTAAGAATCAGATTGAAACTGATTTGTCGGCGGAGTAGAGTACGAGAAAGTTGGGGATGGCGATTTCAAACCTGTTAAGTCTGTTCCGCGCCCTCCCCGGAGTGGTTGTATGTTCCAGACGCAAACCGCAGTTTCGTCTACTTTACTAACTCAAGATCTTTGGCTACTTCGTTCTTCCGTCCCAACCGGCCCCGTTCTTTCATTCACAAGGAGTATGCGCAATGACCGGAAAACTGTTAGTCCTCTGGCCACCTATACAAAGGCGCTGTAGCGGAACCTGATCGCGAGCGGAAACTTGGACGGCCTCGGTAAGTACAAGAAACCTCGACCAATGGGCGCCGAGTGAAGATGGTGACGCCCGCTTGTGTTCTCGCGGTTATGGTTTGCCGCCGGATTGCCTGGATTTTGCATTCGTTGGTTCCGGCGGTATATGGCGCTTGCGTCTCAAGCGCTCCCAATTCAGATTAAGACCCTTCACGTGATGCGCGACGATGTCCCCAAGAGACATCAGCCGCTGGGCCCGTTTTCGCCGGTTGAAGAACCAGACCGGATGGCTGGGAAGAAGCCCGCCGCAGGCTGTGTAACTGAACAGCATTGCCTGGTGTTGAGGCGAAGTTATTCGAGAGGGTACGAATGTGTCAGAGCCCATGGGAACTCTTTTCCCGTCAGACCGGCTCGCGCCACTGATTGAAGGACGAGCGGCCACAGTCTCGGCGGCACGCGATGACATAGCTGTTGGCATGGCAGGAACCTTCGACGTACAGAATTATGGCGATCTTCTTTTTCCTCTAATCGCCGCCGCAGCTCTAAAGCAGCGTGACCGGCGAATTCGAGTAGTGCCGTTTTCGGTCAACGCCCGGTCTGAACCCTCTTGGCCGTTTCAGGTGCGGTCGATGGAAGAAATGACGTCATCCATATCAGCTCTTTCGGCGTTGCTGATCGGAGGTGGTCAGATTGTGCGGTTCGACAAGGGTTATCCCACACCTACGCCCACGAATGTCGATCTGCCTTTCGCGTACTGGTTGACTCCAGCGGTTCTGGCCGCACTTGTTGGCAAGCCGGTAATTTGGAACGCGGTTGGCGCCTCGATGGACTGGCCACACGCGCCTTGGCACGATGAGTTGATACGGAACGTCTTGACAGCCAGTTATTTCATTGGTGTTCGAGACGTCTTGTCGCGGAACGATCTTGCCAAAGTCGCTCCCGACGCGAGGATCCAGCTTCTGCCCGATACCGCCTTCGGTTTATCGCGATTGTGGCCTCTCGAAAAGGAGAGCCCCGAATTCTCAAACTGGCGGAAGCGCCTGGGACTGGAGAGTAAGTACGTTGTTATTCAGGCGAACACGGCGGTTGGACAGTACCGCGCCGCGATTGAAACGCTGCTGGAGTCGATGGGGAAAATCAATGTCGTCGTACTTCCGATCTGCTGGTGTCACGGCGATCGCGCGGAAAAGTTTC
This sequence comes from Candidatus Sulfotelmatobacter sp., assembly GCA_017883385.1. Taxonomy (GTDB): domain Bacteria; phylum Acidobacteriota; class Terriglobia; order Terriglobales; family Acidobacteriaceae; genus Sulfotelmatobacter. The sequence goes on along the minus strand of JADGNQ010000055.1, from coordinate 18,543 downwards.
CGCAGATAAAGGGCAGAGTATTTCGCAGCTGTGAATGGCTTGCACCCAAATTGACTAGCGAGATTATCGGTCGCTCGGAGTTCGTCTTTGCGTCGAGCCTGCATGCTTGTATCACCGCCCTCAGTTACGGCGTTCCCGTGGCCAGGGTGACCGTTTCCTGGGGCCGCAGCAAGTGGGACCTTCTCGATGAGTTCTCAGGGATCGCACACATTAACCAGGGAGATATACTTTCGGGATTGATAAATCGTGGTCGTCTCGTTGAGCCGAGGGTTATCGCACATGCCGATCACCTGGATCGCTACTGGGATGAAGTAAAGGATGTGGTTCTTCGGCCGCCAATTGAGCATTGCACCTCTTCCATGACCTCGATGCTGACCTGGGTGGCGAAGGTGAGCGGAGCGCAACGACGGTTAGGTCTCGCGCCGGGGTTGGTTGAAACCTTGCGGGAATCTCTTGCCCGCTACCCCAACAAGCGGGTTGCTCTTAAGAAGGGCCTCTCTCTGTCCAAGAGCTTGCTCGTTGTCCCCTTCCAATGGATCTCCCGCCACGGGCCTTCATGGATCGCTGCGCGAGGGTCTGGAACCGAATTGCGGCAAGTTCAGAGGTCGCCACTTGCGGAGCGGGGAGCAGACCCCATCCTGGAACTTGACCGAATCACACAGGGCAGGATGGAGACCGAGCCATTTCAGTGGGTTTTTATCGATCGGTTATTCTCGGAGGAAAAAGCGGCAGCGTTGGTCGCATCCTATCCCCACGACAAGTTCAAGAAGGTGGTGGGCTACAACGGGGAGAAGGGTTATGAATACATGTCGCGGTCGCTGATCCATATGGAAGCAACGACGGTGTCGGATCCCGAGGGCTTGAGCCCAGCGTGGCGGGCACTGGCCCGCGATCTGCTTTCGGCCGACTACCGATCCGCTCTGACGAGAATTACCGGGCGGGATCTGACCTCAGCGGTGCTGGAAGTCAATGTCTTTCATTATGGCCCGGGTGCATGGCTGGGGCCGCACGTAGATCTCAAGGAGAAGATAATGACCCACGTTCTGTACTTCAACGAAACGTGGGACCGGCAACACGGCGGCTGTCTCAATATTCTGAGATCCTCCGACCCGTCCGATGTCTTTGCCGAGATTGCGCCGGTGGTTGGCAGTTCAGTGCTGCTGGTGCGTTCGAAGCGGTCCTGGCACTCGGTGTCGCGTGTGGCTCAGGATTGGCAGACCTCCAGGCGCAGCGTCAATGTTATTTTTCACCTGCCTGGTTCTGTCAGCACCATGTGGCCGCCCCGTGACCATCCTGTCCTGCAGGATTATCCCTTAGCCTCCTGAGTTTTGTGCCTCGCCGCAATTCAAGAACGTGCTGTCTGTGTCAGCATGCTCAAGCCCGTTCCTGAGAGTACACGCCCTCAACAACAAGCACCGTTGTCACGAGACCTGCGTGGCGTCGTTTGACCCTTCTTTTCTCGCGCCTGTAAGATCAACTCTTACTCTTCCGCTGGCGGATTCCCTGTGCCGAATCCCGTCATCGCACACAAAGATGCCGCACGAATTGCCCAAAGCTTACGAGCCGGGCGCGATTGAAACGCGCTGGGCCGACTACTGGATCAAAGAGAAACTCTTCTCTGTGCCCACGCCGCCACCCGGTGAAACGCGGCCGGTATTCACGCTGCTGCTGCCGCCCCCGAATGTGACCGGACGCCTGCACATGGGCCACATGCTCAACCAGACGCAGATGGACATCATCGTGCGCTGGCACCGCATGCGCGGCTTCATCACGCTGTGGCTCCCCGGCACGGATCACGCCGGCATCGCCACGCAGATGATGGTGGAGAAGCAACTCACCAAAGAGGGCAAGAAGCGTAAAGACCTCGGCCGTGAGAAGTTCATCGAGCGCGTGTGGGAATGGAAGCGTGAGTATGGTGGCGCCATTCTCGACCAGATGAAACGCCTCGGCGCTTCCGTCGACTGGGATCGCGAATACTTCACCATGGACGAAAATCTCTCGCACGCCGTGCGCGAGGTGTTCGTCCGCCTCTATGAAGAAGGCTTGATCTACCGCGGACACTACATCGTGAACTGGTGCCCGTGGCACGAAACCGCGATCTCTGACCTCGAAGTGAAGCATGAAGATGTAGCAGGGAAGCTTTGGGAGATTCGCTACCCGGTTGTCGGAACCAATGAATTCATCACCGTGGCCACCACGCGCCCCGAGACGATGCTGGGCGATGCAGCGATCGCGGTGAACGCAAAAGACGAGCGCTACATCCATCTCCACGGCAAGCATGTTCTGCTGCCGCTGATGAACCGCGAGATCCCGATCATCACCGATGAACTGGCGCAGCCCGAGTTTGGCACGGGCGCGGTGAAGGTTACCCCGGCGCACGATCCCAACGACTTCGAGGCAGGCAAACGTCACGATCTTCCGCAAATCAACGTAATGGACGAGCACGCGCACATGAATGCCAACGCGGGCGCGTACGCGGGACTCGACCGTTTCGAGGCACGCAAGCGTGTGCTCGCCGATCTGCAGGAGCAGGGATTTTTGGTCGGCGAAAAAGACTACGCGCTCTCCATCGGCAAGTGCGAGCGCTGCGGAACCATCGTCGAGCCGCGCCTGTCGGAGCAGTGGTTCATCAAGATTGCCCCGCTGGCCGAGCGTGCCAAAGAGGCCGTCGAAAGCGGCGAGATCACGATTGTTCCCGACAATCATCGCCAGGTCTATTTGAACTGGATGAACAACATTCACGACTGGTGCGTCTCGCGGCAGTTGTGGTGGGGACATCGCATTCCGGCGTGGACCTGCGCCAAGTGTAAACACGTAACGGTTGCGCGTGAGGCTCCGCTCACCTGCGGAAAGTGTGGCAGCACGGAACTGGAGCAGGTTTCCGACGTGCTCGACACGTGGTTTTCGTCCGGCCTGCTGCCGTTCACCACCCTCGGCTGGCCGGACAAGACGCGCGATCAGGCGGTGTTTTATCCCACGACTCTGCTGATTACCGCGTATGAAATTCTGTTCTTCTGGGTGGCACGCATGATCATGTTTGGCTGCCACTTCATGCAGGGACACGAGCAGGATGCTGCGATCAAGAAAGCCAGCGGTTGGGCTGACAAGAAGAACGACAACGTGCCCTTCCGCGAGGTGTACATCCATGCGCTGGTGCGCGATGCTGACCGCCAGAAGATGTCGAAGACCAAGGGCAACGTGATCGATCCGCTGGAGATCATTGAACGCTTCGGCACGGATGCGACGCGGTTCACTCTCGCCGCGATGGCTGCACCCGGCACCGACATTGCCTTCAGCGAGAGCCGCACCGACGGCTATCGCGCCTTCGCCAACAAGATCTGGAATGCCGCGCGCTTCATGTTCATGAACGTGGATCGATTGGGCTTTGTGTGGGGACAGCCGCCCTCGGCTGTCCGGCCGGGACAAAGTCCCGGCAGTCCTGGCCACGTAGTAGGAGTGAGCGGCTTCGAACTGGCTACTCTCGAAGACCGCTGGATTCTTTCCCGCTTCAATCGCGTCGTCGCTGACGTGAACGATGCGCTGAAGACCTATCGCTTCCACGAAGCCGCGAACCGCATCTACGATTTCTTCTGGGGCGACTTCTGCGACTGGTACTTGGAACTGATCAAGCCGCGTCTGAATTTCGAAGAGGGTGCAGACACGAGCGCGGCACAGATAGCGTGTGCGAACCTCGTCAATCTGTTCGACGCGTCGCTGCGGCTGCTGCATCCCGTGATGCCGTTTATCACCGAAGAGATCTGGCAGGCGATGCATGAAGGCAAGCCGCCTCTAAAGTCGATTGCGCTGGCCGGATATCCGCAGGCGGATGAAAAGCAGTTCGACCTCGTTGCCGAAACCGAGATGGCGATCCTGCAGGACTTGATCGTCAGCGTGCGGAACCTGCGAGCGGAGCTGAAGGTCGAGCCCAAGGTGAAGGTGCCAATCGAAGTGTTCGCGCACGAACCGGACATTCGCCGGATGATCGAGCAGAACCGTGGTGCCATCGAGCGCCTGGGGCATGTGGAGAAGATCGCGTTTGTCGAGGGCTCGCTGGCGAACAAGCCCGGTGCCCGCGGCACCGCGCGCTTTGATGTGCATGTGATCTACGAACGCAAGATCGACGTGGCCGCCGAATGCGAGCGCCTGAAGAAAGAGCTGGAGAAGATAGAAAAAGAGTTGGCCAACAATCAGAAGCAGCTGGGGAACGAACAGTTTCTGGCCAAAGCTCCAGAGAAAGTGGTGGAAGGCTTGCGCAGGCGAGGGCAGGAACTCCTCGTATTGCAGGAGAAGACGAAGAGTAAGCTGAAAGAATTGGGTTGCCAATAGAATCGTAGAGACGTAGCTTGCTACGTCTTGCGCGCACTGGCAGAGAAGACGTTGCAAGCAACGTCTCTACGAACATGGATTGGAATAGCCGACGCATCACCGCCATCCTCGAGAACGCGTTGCTCGAAGACCGGGCCACGCGCGATGCCACCAGCTACGCCTGCATCGATCCCAACCAGCGGGCGACGGCCACGATCCTGGCCAAGCAGGACTGCATTCTGGCCGGCATCGGCAGTGTCGCGCGCATTCTAGACGTCTATGCGGCGCTCGATGGCGCCGTCACCGCGCACTACGAAGTCACTACGCATCCTGAGATTTTCGACGGCGTGCGCCTGCGCCCGGGACAATCCATCGCCGTGATCCAGCACAACGCGTGCGTGATCCTTTCCTGCGAACGCGTCATCCTGAACTTCCTGCAGCGCATGAGCGGCATTGCCACCCTGACCCGCAAATTCGTAGAAGCCGTGTCGGGCACGAAGGCGCGCATTCTCGATACGCGCAAAACCGCGCCCGGCCTGCGCGTCATCGACAAGAACGCCGTGCGCTGTGGTGGCGGACAGAATCACCGTCTCGATCTTTCCGACGGCGTGCTCATCAAGAACAACCACATCGCGCTGGCTGGAGGCATCGTGCCTGCACTGGAGCAAGCCATCCGTAACCGTCGCGGCTCCCAGATCATCGAAATCGAAGTGCGCACGCTTGCAGAACTGGAGCAGGCCCTGGCTCACGGCGGCGAGGCCATTCTGCTCGATAACATGTCGGTCGAAGACGTGCGCCGCGCCGTCGAACGCTGCTCGCAGCCCGATGTCCTGAAGGAGGTTGAGAAGGGCCGCCGTATCCCGCTGGAGTGTTCCGGCGGAATTCGCCTCGACAACGTGCGCGCCTACGCCGAAACGGGCGTGGATTTCATCTCCGTGGGCCTGCTGACCCATTCCCCGCAAGCGGCCGACATGAGCCTGCGCGTCGTCCCCGCCTGACCCAGCGCGCATAACCCACTGGCCTGAAGTTTAGCCTCCCACGCCGCATTCCGGTCCTGTTACCACCCCGGCTTTGGTGATGAAGATAGCCCTTGCGCGACGGAATTTCTCGGGTAAGATATGCCGATGCCGTCCGGCGTAATCGATTTTCTACAGCGTTTCCGCCCCGAATCCTCCCCCTTCACCATGATTTTGGCCATTCTGTCACTCGCCGTTCTCGCAGCGTGCGGCGGCGGATCTTCCGGCGGAGGCGGCGGCAACTCTCCGCCGACTCCGATGGGCCTGACCGCGACTCCCGAAGATTTCCAGGTGAACCTGACGTGGACTCCGAACAGCGGCGCCAGCAGCTACAACGTGAAGCGCGCTACGACTTCCGGTGGGCCGTACACCAAGATTGGCAGCAGTACGGTCCCGAACTTCTTAGATGACAATGTTATCGAGGCCACTACGTACTACTACGTTGTCTCTGCCGCGAACGCGAACGGCGAGAGCGGCAACTCGGCTGAAGCCTTGGCCATCCCAGGGACACAGGCGCCGACCGGCTTGACAGCGACCGCCGGCGATTCCCAGGTGTCGCTGACATGGGATCGACTTCGGGAAGACCTTAGCTTCAACCTGAAGCGTAGCACCATTTCCGGCGGGCCCTACATCGTGATCGCGAATCCCACGTCTCACCAGTACGCCGACACGGGTCTCACCAATGGCACCACGTACTTCTACGTCGTGGCGGCGCAAAAGTCGTTCGGAGTAACCGTGGACTCTGCCCAAGTCTCGGCCACTCCCTCCGTGCAGGCTCCAACGGGTCTAGCGGCGTTTGCCGGCAACGCAAAAGTCACTCTGACCTGGAATGCGATCTCCGATGCGACCAGCTATAACGTGAAGCGGGGCACAGCGAACGGAGGACCGTATTCACAGGTGTCTTCGGTGACTAACCCCACCTACACTGACACCGGACTATCCAACGGCACGACCTACTATTACGTCGTAACCGCCCTGATCGGGACTCTTGAGAGCGCCAACTCGACGCAGGCTTCCGCGAAGCCGTCCGGTTCCATCACAAACGTAAGCGTGAATGTAGATGCGCTCGCCAACCGCCATCCGATCAGCCCGTATGTGTACGGCGGAGCCTTCCCCAAGGATGCGACGGCGATCACCAATAGCGGCCTGAGCGTCGTCCGCTGGGGTGGCAATGGAGCTTCCACCTACAATTGGGAGCTCGGCACCACCAATGCCGACAGCGACTATTTTTTCGAGGATTTCGCCTTCAGCGCGCTGAACAACAGCGCCGATTCCGACTCCACGCAATTCATCAAAGATGTAAAGTCCGCGGGTAGCCTGCCGCTCATGACCATGGTCATGCTCCCTTGGGTGGCGCAGAGCGCGGAAACGTCGACTACGCAGGGCGGCACCGACAACAATCATTGGAGTTTTTCGGTCGCCAGACACGGCGCGCAGTGCCACGTCGATCAGTACAATGTCGATGCCGGAGACGGAATCGTCGCTGGCGCCAACTGCGACAGCTCCCCGACTTACATCACCGCTGACTCGACCGACCTGAACAATACATATTTCCCCTTGCTCGACGATCACACTCAGACCTGCTCGGCCTCGACGTGTCTCTATCGAAATGACTGGGCCGCCGCGCTCGCCGCCGCATTCGGCAGTTCGCCGCACTTCTACGACATGGACAACGAGATCGACATCTGGGGAGGCACGCACCGCGATATTCATCCCAACCCGGCGACCTATAACGAATTGCGCGATGTCTATCTCACGGAATCCCGCAACCTGAAGACCTGGGACTCGTCCGCAATCCGCTTCGGTCCGGTGAGCTGCTGCTGGTATTTCTACTGGCGCTCAGCCACAGGCGCTAGTGACACCTCCAGCCACGGTGGCGTCGACTTCCTGCCTTGGTGGGTCAATGAGGTGGCATGGTCCGATCTCGTAGACGGCTCGCGTTCCCTCGACGTCTTCGACATTCACGCCTACCCCGACGCCGACACAAACGGGCTCACCACCGCGCAAAAACAGGCGCTAGCGGTCAGCATCTATCGCGACTGGTGGGATCCGACATTCAACAGCGCGGCCTCCTACATTGTGAATGGCGGCTTCAGCAACGAACCGGTTGATTCCAAGCCGTTCCGCATTCCGCGCATGCGCGCCATCCTGAACCAGGCGTATCTCGGCACGCAATTCAGCATGACCGAATGGAGCGCCGCTTTCGCGGGTGAATCCGACTTCTCAACCGCGTTAGGCGACGCCGACGCCTACGGCATTCTTGGGCGTGAGCGTGTATATCTGGCAACTCGCTGGACTACGCCTGATCCCGCCAACCCCAACTATCTCGCACTAAGACTTTTCACCAACTATGACGGCGCCAATGCGCACCACGGGTTTGGCAAGATTTCCGTATCAGACACGAACAACGGAAATCCAAATCTGTTCAGCAGCTATGCCGGAATCAACGCGGCAGGCACGGCGATGAGCGTTCTCGTGCTGAACAAAGATCCGCAGAATACAGCGCAAGTGACCTTCGCTTTCAGCGGATATACTCCCACAAGCTTCGCAACCTATACCCTTGCGTCGAGTAACCCGACCGCCATTGCCACTTCCTTTGGCAATGCGTGGTCGGCAACGCAGAACTTCGCACCCTACTCCGCGACGCTGCTTCTGATCACTGGAAGCATCGCGTCCAATCCTGCCTCCGAATGGGACCTGAACCCCGACACGATCATGGTTCCGGCCGGCGGCAGCGTGACACTGAATCCGAAGATTACCAGTGGCTCCGCGAATGTCACGCTCACCGCCTCGACCAACGACTCAGGCATTGCGAGCGTGAACCTCACGCAGCCCAGCGTGACCACAACTCAGATTGGAACAGTGGCGATCACCGCAGGCACGACTCCGGGCTTCTATCGCTTCACCGTCACAGGCACCGACAGTGTCATCTCCCAAACCCAGGGTGGATGGATCGTGGTCGGCAACCCAGCGGCAACGCTCGCGAAGACGACTGGCGACGGACAAACCGGGACCAAGGGCACCGCTCTTCCGACGCCTTTAACCGTGACTCTCTCCGCAGGTTCCTCAGGCGGAACGAATACCGGCGCAAGCATCTTGTTCAGCACCAGCGCTGGTTCACTCTCGACTGGGACCACCAGTGGGACGAAGTTGATTGTGGTCACCGACAGCTCAGGCGTATCTCCTGCGGTCACGCTGACGCTGCCCTCGACGACCGGAACTGTTACCATAACCGCCGCAGGCCCGTACGGCCTCGGACACCCGGTGGCAACCTTCACCGAGACATCGCAATAGCAAGCTCCGGCCACCGCAAAGGGCGCACAACCGTGGAAGAGCGGCGCTTCCAGCGCCGCGTAAGGCGAGCAGAGTCAGCGCGAGCTTTTAGCCCCCGTGGTCGCCTTCTTTAGTCAGTGACGGGCTTCTTCCTGCCGCGGATGCTCCAGGGGCGTTTCCCTGGGCGTCTTGCTCTCGGTGCGGGTCGTGCAAAGCGCTTTCCTTTCATCCATTTCCGGATTTCCGTCGAATGCACTTCTGTGTGTTTCGAGTCGTGCGAAGAGGCAGTAGATTGAGAGCAACGGAGGTCCCTCCCCCATGAGTCCCTTTGTCCGTTCCCTCGCAGCCCTCTGCCTGGTATTGTTCGCAGCCTTATGTCTCGTGTTGTTTTTGGCAGGCACGTCTTCTGGACGTGGCCGCGAACCGAACCCCCAGCCCAGCCCCGCAACCAGCTCTCGTCAGTCCATATCTCGCCAGTCCACCGCGTCAGCGGACCCCGATCTCGCACCCGCAACTACGAACGTCGCCGTCACCGTCGACGTCCTCAGCAACCGGCATGCGATCAGCTCGTATGTCTACGGCGGAGCCTATCCCAAAGACGCAGCCACCATCACCGACAGTGGCCTCACCGTTGTGCGCTGGGGCGGCAATGCCACTTCACGCTACAACTGGAAGCTCCAGACCAACAACGCGGGCAACGATTGGTACTACGAAGACTTCGCCTACTCTGAAATCGGTGACTCCGATTCGTCCAAATATATTCAGGACGTCAAGGCCGCAGGCAGCCATCCTCTCATGACCATGGTGATGCTGCCCTGGGTAGCGAAGGCCGCGGAGAACTCGAGCAACAAGAACTGGAGTTTCTCAGTTTCCAAGTATGGCGCGCAGTGTGGCACGGACCCTTTCAACTCCGACGCCGGAAACGGCCTGAAAACGGATTGCAGCACGCCTCTGACCGCCAATCCCAACGACGCCAACGTTCCCCTGCTCGATCAGCCCGGAACCAGCGACCCTCCCGGCAGCGTGTACCGCAATCAGTGGACGGCCGCGCTGGCGGCGGCGTTCGGCACCGCTCCGCATTTCTACAATATGGATAACGAAATAGAAATCTGGGGTGGAACCCACCGCGACATTCATCCCGCCCCGACCGCCTACAACGAAATGCGCGATACGTTTCTGACCGAGGCCCGCGCGTTGAAGGGATGGGACCCGAAAGCGATCCGCCTCGGCCCCGTGACCTGCTGCTGGTGGTTCTACTGGAATGGCGCGGACGGCACTGACAAGGGCGCGCACGCCGGAGTCGACTTCCTTCCCTGGTGGCTGAACGAGGTTTACTGGCAGGACAAGGTCGCAGGCAAGCGTTCGCTGGAAGTTCTCGACCTGCACGCCTATCCTGACACTCCCGACACTTCGACCTGGACACAGGCGCAGAAGCAAGCACTCGCCGCGCGCATTTATCGCGACTACTGGGATCCTACGTACGTCAGCGAGTCGGGCTCGATCAACCAGCCCTGGGCTACGTTCATTCAACCCAATAAGACGATCCCCTTCCGCATTCCGCGCCTGCGCGCGACGGCCAACATGATTTATCCGGGAACGCCCGTCAGCTTTACCGAGTGGAGTGCGGCGACTGCGGGCGAGTCAGATTTCTCGACTGCCCTCGGCGATGCGGATGCCTACGGCATTCTCGGCCGTGAGCGCGTGTATCTGGCCTCGCGGTGGGTGGCGCCCGATCCGGCGAACCCCAACTACCTGGCGCTGAAGCTCTTCACGAACTACGACGGGCTGCACCACACGTTCGCGAACACTTCGGTCTCCGACACCAACAACGGCGATCCGAGCCTGTTCAGCAGCTATGCCGCGCTGAATTCCACCGGCAAGACCCTGATGCTGCTGGTGCTGAACAAAGATCCGGCCAATCCGGTGCAGGCGCAGTTTGCGCTGAATGGATTCACCCCGAGTCAGGTGAAGTCCTACACCCTGGCTTCGACGAATCCCACAAAGATTGTGGCTTCGAGTGCAGCAGCGTGGTCTTCGACCAGGAACTTCGCGCCCTACACCGCGACTCTGCTCGTGGTGACTGGCACGGCCCAGTTGCCAGGTGCGGAGTGGGATTTGAATCCTGACACCACCATGGTCGCGGCGGGCCGGACCGTCAATCTGACCCCGAAGATCACGTCAGGAACAGCGACCGTAACCCTGGGAACTCCCGTCACCGACAGCGGCATCGCCTTGACCATGTCGCAGCCGGTTCTTAGCCCCGGCCAGAACGGAAAAATCACGGTGACCGCGGGAACCACGCCCGGCTTCTATCACTACACAATTCCCAGCACCGACACCACGGGCGTTGCCCAACACCAGAGTGGCTGGATTCTCGTAGGCAATCCGCCAGCTTTGTTGGCCAAGACAGGTGACAATCAAAAAGGAGCGGCAGGCAGCAAGCTCAACCTGTCCGTTACTTTAAATGCGGGTCAGTCAGGCGGCAGCGCCGCCGGAGGCACGATTCTATTTACAAGCAATGCAGGATCGCTCTCCACTCGCATTGTCACCACGGATTCGTCGGGGAAGGCAGCGGTCGTGCTGACTCTGCCGTCGTCCGCAGGTGCGGTGCGCGTTACGGCCGAGGGCCAGTATGGGCTGGGCCATCCCGTAGCCACGTTTACCGAGACCGCGCAGTAGAGAGTACGTGAATCCGGCGCCAGCAATGCTCGTGTAGGGGCGGACGCCTTCGTCCGCCCGGCGGCCCAGGTTTGTTGGGCCGCTCCCTGAGTCCAGCAGGGACGATGCTGGGCTTTCATACGCACTCTTAGCCGGTGGCTCGCTCGGGTTCCATCTAAGCCATCGCGTCGAACCCCACGTTTGTTGTTTGTCGCTAATTCGCGCATAATCTCCGCATCAGCAAGGCCGCCCCAATTCGCAAGAAGTCTGCACGGCCAAACGTGGCCGCCGCGCACCAGTTACAGCCCACCGACCTTCGCCTGGGCCGCATTGTGCGCTTGCTGATGGAGCATGCCACCGTCGTCGTCAGCGGGACCAAGATTGCCCAGGAAATTTCTTCCAGCCGCTCTGAAGTCTGGCGGTTGATCCAGCAGCTTCGCGGCCTGGGCGTGGATGTGGCCGGGCAGCCCGCTAGCGGATATCGGCTGCGCTCGGTCCCCGACCTGCTTTTGCCCGAGGTGCTCCGGTCGTTGCTGCGCGGCACCATCTTCGACGCCCACCTGCTCCACTTCTACAAGATTGGTTCGACCAACACGGCGGCCATGGCTGCCGCGGCGGAAGGCGCTCCGGAAGGCACCGTCTTTCTGGCGGAAGAGCAAACCACAGGCCGCGGGCGGGGAGCCAACTCATGGCAGTCGCCCCGATCGACAGGCATTTATTGCTCGGCTGTGCTCCGTCCCAGCTTGCCCCCATCGGAGGTGCTGGTGCTGTCGCTGGCGGCGGGGCTCGCAGTGCGCGCAGCCATTCAGCAAGTGGATTCCCGCGTCGCCCCCGACCTGAAGTGGCCCAACGACGTGCTGATCGACGGCAAGAAAGTCTGTGGCATCCTTACTGAAATGAATGCCGAGGCCACGCGGGCTCGCTACATCGTGGTGGGAGTCGGCCTCAATGTGAACCAGGCAAGTTTTCCAAAGGAACTGTCCGCGACCTCGCTGCGCCTCACCACCGGAAGCGAGTGGTCGCGCGTAGATCTGGTTGCCGCTTTGCTAAAATCACTCGATCGCGAGTATCGCCAACTGGTGGAAGACTCCGACGCGCGCGAATCGATTTTGCGCCGGTTCGCGGCGAGTTCTTCCTGGGTTGAGGGCAAAGACGTTCGTATCGAGGAGAATGGTTCATCCTTCGAAGGAACGACCGAAGGCCTCGATCAGCGGGGATTCCTGCTGGTGCGAACCGCGAAGGGCGTGCAAACCGTGCTGAGCGGAACCGTAAGAGAGAAGTAAAAGCACTCGGCATTCAGCCCGCAAAGGCGGCGGCAAAAATAGTCGTTAAGAGCCAAGAGATAAAAGCTAAAAGCCAAGAGCCAAGAGCCAAGAGCCAAGAGCCAAGAGCCCCATGCTTCTCGTCATTGATGTCGGCAACACCAACACCGTGCTGGGCGTCTTCGCCCGGGTGGTTAAGGTTCATCCGGGCGGCAGCTCAGACGATCCTCCGCGCTACGAGCGCCTGATGGCGAACTGGCGTGTCGCCACTTCGCAGACCGGCACGGTAGACGAGTACGGAGTGTTGTTCCGCAATCTGTTTTCGATGGCCGGTCTCGAGGCTAAGGGGATTCACGGCATCGTGATTTCTTCGGTCGTGCCGCCACTCGATCCCGTGCTGCGACAGGTCTGCGAGCGATACTTCAGTTTGCGACCCCTCTACATCGAACCCGGCGTGAAGACCGGGATGCCCGTGCACTACGACAATCCAGCCGAGGTCGGCGCCGACCGCATCGTCAACGCTGTCGCAGCCTTTGAAAAATATGGGGGCCCGTGCGTGATCGTGGATTTCGGCACCGCCACCACGTTCGACTGCGTGTCGGCAAAGGGTGAATACCTCGGCGGAGTCATTTGTCCCGGCATCGGTATCTCGGCGGACGCGCTCTTCGAACGCACCGCGCGTCTGCCGCGGGTTGAAATTCGCAAGCCCTCGCGCGTGATCGGGTCCAACACCGTGGGCAGCCTGCAGTCCGGCCTCTACTATGGATATCTCGGGCTGGTCGATGGCATCCTGGAGCTTCTGCTCGCGGAGTTGGGACAAGAGACTCGCGTAGTGGCGACCGGCGGCCTGGGACCCATGATCGGCACCGGATCGAAGTACATCAAGCAGGTAGATGACTTCCTCACCCTCGAAGGACTCCGCATCATCTGGGAACGGAATGCGTCCGCGCGCAAGGATTCGTCCGTAGCCAAAGCCGCCTCGAAACCTCAGTCAAAACCGGCCCAGCCGAAAGCGAAGAATGGCGATGGCGCGTCAGCTACTCCTACATCGCGTTCTGCCCGCTGACCTGCCGTGGAAAACTACTTCAGCTACTTCACCGAAATCGAAGAGCGTTTTCTGCATCGTCGCGGTGGCGGCCTGCTGCTCACCACGCTGGATTGGGCCCTGATTGAAACCTGGAAAGAGGCCGGCATTCCGCTCGAAGCCGTGCTGCGCGGCATCGACGATGCGTTCGACAGCTATGAGCGTCGCCCGTCGAAAACAAAAAAGGTGAACGGTCTGGCGTACTGCTCCCAGTTGGTACTGGCCGCGGCCGAAGACATGAAGGAGGCGGCGGTGGGCGCCTCTGGTGTGACCGCGGCGCTCTCGGCCAAACCCCGTGCCGGTCAAGGATTTGAGCCAGACGTGGTCGCCCCCTTTCTGCGTCGCAACGCAGACCTGCTGGAGGCCGCGAAGTTGCCGCAGGGAAGCGGAGTCTCCGCTCAGTCCGTTGCCCTCGACACCGCAAAGACTCTGCGTCAGCTAGCTGAGGATCTAGAAAAGAAACCTGCTGCCCGTTTGGAAGACCTAGAGCGTCGCCTGACCGTCCTGGAAGAAAAGTTGTTCGCGGTGCTGCTGGCTTCGACTCCGGACGAAGAACTCGTTGCCGTCCGCGCGGAAGCCGACCGCGATCTCGCTCCCTACCGCCGCAAAATGTCCGGCGCGCAGATCGACCAACTACAAAAGCAGTACGTCCACAAACGCCTGCTCGAGAAATACCATCTCCCGCGCCTCAGCTTGTTCTACATGTAATCTATTGGGTGCGACTTGGGCGTGACTTCAAGAGGCTGCGGAAAGAGCCCGGAGTCGTGCACGACCGGGAAGGGCACGACTTTTACTCGTGCCGTAAGTCGCGCAAAAGCCCTCCGGCTTCAGCCGCTGAGGGACTTTGGCCATGAGCAACGAAGTTTTTCCGCAACCTCTCCAAGTCGTGTCGCGAGGTTCGTATCAGGGTACGGCTTCAGCCGTGCCGTAGAGTGACGCAAAATCCTAACGGCTTTAGCCGCTGAGGTACTCTTCCTTCATCGTGACCCACTCTTTCGACGCACTGATTCTCGGCGGAGGCGCGGCAGGCCTGATGTGCGCCATCGAAGCCGGCAAACGCGGACGCCGCGTCGCCGTTCTCGAACACGCCGACCGTCTGGGCAAGAAGATCCTCATCTCCGGCGGCGGCCGCTGCAATTTCACCAACCTCCACTGCCAGCCCGAGAATTTCCTCTCCTCCAATCCGCATTTTGCCAAGTCAGCCCTGGCCCGCTATACACCGACCGATTTCGTCGCTCTGGTCGAGAAGCACCGTATCCCGTATCACGAAAAAATATTGGGACAATTATTCTGCGACAATTCGGCGCGCGACATCCTGGGAATGTTGGAGCAAGAGTGTCGTGAGGTGGGAGTCAGTGTTTTCCTGAATACAAAGATTCAGGAAGTGACTCGGACGACTGAGTTCATCGTGCGTGCGCCCGCTGCAGAGTTCCGCGCGCCCGCGCTCGTGGTCGCGACCGGAGGCTTGTCGATTCCCAAGATCGGTGCGACTTCGTTTGGCTACGACCTGGCGCGTCAGTTCGGCCTGAACATTCGCGAGCCGTGGCCGGGGCTCGTGCCGCTGGTGCTCATACCCGAAGACCGAACCAACTACTGTGATCTGAGCGGCGTTTCCGCGGAAATCGTCGCATCGTGCAACGGCCAGCAGTTCCGCGAAAAGATGCTGATTACGCATCGCGGCCTGAGCGGCCCGGCGATTCTGCAGATTTCCTCCTACTGGAAGAAACCGCAGCAGATCAGGATTGACCTTGCGCCTGGAAGCGACCTGACTGCGGCCTTCCGCGATCCAAAGGTGCCGCGGACCTTGACGGTGCTGCGATCGGAGTTCCGCAAGACCCTACCTACCCGCCTCGCCGATCGCTGGCTCGACCAACACGCGCCGGCCTCATGGACGAACTCTGCGCTCGCCGATCTCGAGCGAAAAGTCCATGAATGGGAAATCACTCCCGCCGGGACCGAAGGCTACGAGAAGGCCGAAGTCACCGCCGGCGGCGTCGACACCGACGAACTCTCGGCCAAGACCATGGAGAGCCGCAAGGTCCCAGGCCTGTTCTTCATCGGCGAAGTCGTCGACGTGACCGGCCACCTCGGTGGCTTCAACTTCCAGTGGGCGTGGGCCTCAGGCGCAGCGGCCGGACGAGCACTGTGACTTTCTCATTTAGAATCAAGTCTTGCTCCTCACAATCGAAAAGCTGATCTACGGCGGCGACGGCCTGTCCCGTTTGCCCGCCGACGACCACGGACGCGGCAAGGCTGTGTTCGTCCCCTTTGTCCTCGCCGGAGAAAAGATCGAAGCCTCCCTCACCGAACAGAAGCCGGGGTTTGCTCGCGCGCAGGCTGACTCCGTCATTGAGTCCTCTCCCCACCGCGTCCAACCTGGCTGCCAATACTTCGAACGCTGCGGCGGCTGCCACTACCAGCACACCACCTACGAGCACCAACTCGACATCAAGAAGGAAATCCTGCGCGAGACCCTTCGCCGCATGGCCAAGCTGGAACTCCCTTTCGACATCCAGGTCCATCCCTCGCCGCCGTGGAACTATCGCAACCGTTCCCGTCTGCAGGTGCAAACGAGCCCCACGTTCCAAGCGGGATATTTCAAGCTGGCATCGCACGAGTTGCTGGCTGTCGAAGAGTGTCCCATCAGTTCGCCGCTCATCAACCGCGGCATCGCCTCCCTGTGGCAGAGTGGACGCGCGGGAAAAGTTCCCGACGGGGTTCGTGAAGTCGAGTTCTTCGCCAATGCAGACGACACGCAACTGCTGCTGGACATCGCATGCGCGCGGGAAGCCCGCCGAGCCGCCGTGCGGGTGTGGGCCGAGGAGTTGCGCGCCTCCATGCCAGAGATTGCCGGCGTCGTGGCGTTTCGCGAAGCAAATCCCGGCGATCGGAAGGCGAGCGCGGAAGAAATTCTCGTTACTGTCGGCGCCGCGCACCTGACCTATCAAACCCAGCGGGCAGCATACCGTGTCAGCGCGGGTTCTTTCTTTCAGACCAACCGCCATCTGACCGACGAACTAGTCAAGATCGTCACCGAAGGCCAATCCGGCCAACTGGCTCTCGACCTCTACGCCGGTTCTGGGCTGTTTTCCACAGTCCTGGCTTGTGACTTTCATCACGTCGTTTCTGTAGAGACGTCACAGACTTCCTCAGCCGATCTTTCCTACAATCAGTCCTCGAATGGAGAGGCAGTTCAGGCCACAACGGAGCAGTACCTGGCCCGTGCGGAAAATACGGGGCGAGTCGGGAAGGGCACAGTCCTCCCTCATATCCTTGATAAGCCCGACCTAGCGGTGGTGGACCCGCCTCGAAGTGGCCTGGGAGAACGCGTGGCGCGGTTGTTGGCGACCTTGGGCGCGCCACGCGTTGTTTATGTCTCGTGCGATCCGGCAACGCTGGCGCGCGATCTCGTGCCCATGCTCGCCGCTGGTTATCGTGTCGAGCAAGTGCACCTGGTGGATTTGTTTCCGCAGACCTACCACATCGAGAGCGTTGTCCACTTGGCCCGGTAAGCTCGGGTGGGGACAGCCGCCTTCGGCTGTCCGGCTGGGCGTAGCCCGGCTGCGAGCGAGTTGCGATGTGACCAGCCTCTCTAGTCGGGTTAGGCTCAGGAGTCGAGCTGTCAAGAATCAGCTTTGAACGGAGCACAGCGTCAGAGATTGCCGAGCAGCCTGACTTTGGGTGGCGCAGCGCTTTGAGCGCTGCGATAGGTTCGGCGGGATCACGCCGGCTTCAGCCCCTGCGGGTCTCGTATGAAATCAATTCTGGAATCAATAATGAATCTCGTACCCGATTCCATTGTGAGTTGAACATCCCGCCGTATGATCCCGCCCCCAGCTCCGGCACAACCCCCAGCTTTCCAGTTCAAGTCGTCCCGCCAGCCCATGCTGTGGGCAGCCGTGGCTTACTCGCTGGGTATCGTTGCCGGCGTCTACCTGTGGCGGCCTGTTCTGTGGTGGATTGTCGCCGGCACGTCGTTCGCACTTGCCGCATCGCATTTCGCGCTGCGGCGCTCCCGCCTGGGCTGGGCGCTCGCTCTGGGAGCGTTCTTCCTCGCAGGCGCCCTCCACGTTCAACTGCGTGGAGCCTCAACTCGCCTTGACACCAGTATTCAACCTTACGAGGACCGTCAGGAACTCCAGATCACCTCCCACGTCACGCGCGACGGACGCCTGCAGCCGGGCGGCCTGGGTGAAATCAGGCAAACGCTCGACGTTGAAACGGAACAAATCCAGACCGCGACAGGCGACGTCGAGGCGATTCACTCCGGCATCCGCCTCAGCATCTATAGCCCTCGCCCCAACGACGCGGCTCCTGAAGAGGTCCTCGACGCCAACGCGCCAAGCTCCAGTGCTCCGAAATTAAGCACCTCCACGCCAACCTTCCACCCCGGTGATCGCATCCGCTTCTCCGCCAAGCTCAAGCTGCCACGCAATTTTCGCAATCCCGGAGCTTTCGACTACCAAGGCTATCTGGCTGATCGCGGCATCGCCGCGCTGGGCTCGGCCAAAATCGAGAATGTCGAATTGCTCCCCGGCTTCGCTGGCAGCCGCATTGCGTCGTGGCGCAGCCGCCTGCACCGCGGCGTCATCGCCAAGGTGCACGAACTCTGGCCTCCGCGCCAGGCCGCTCTGATTGACGCCATGGTCATCGGCGAAGAGGCCTTCATCGACCGCGACACGCGCGTCGACTTCCAGCGCTCGGGCACCTACCACGTCCTGGTCGTCTCCGGGATGAACATCACCATCCTGGCCTTCGTGGTCTTCTGGACGCTGCGCCGCCTCCGCTTGAGCGACATTCCCGCCACGCTGCTAACGGTGGCGTTCTGCGTGGCCTACGCCCTCATCACCGAGGTGGGCGCGCCCGTCTGGCGCGCCACGCTGATGTGCACCATCTACCTGGGCACGCGCCTGCTCTACCGCGATCGCGCCATGGTCAACGCGTT
>JADGNQ010000189.1 GCA_017883385.1 Candidatus Sulfotelmatobacter sp. | reverse complement strand
AAGAAATAGCCGGTTACTGCAGCGGAAAATCAGGTTTGACCCCTGAAATGGACTGTGCCACACTGCTCTCGGCCGTGTTTATGACCCGTGGTTCCAGCTTTTTGGCGAACATCTCCGCGCGCCTCGTCTGCGCCGCACTGAGCCTTGGTTCAATGCTCGTCGCCACTGCGGCGGCTCAGTCTGTTGACTTTCAGTACAACCCCAGTGCTTTGCTGAATCTGCCGACCTACTACAGCACCACCGCGGGGACGGGGATGTTGGTCTTCACCGTTTCTGCCGAACACAACAGCGTTCATCTCGATCGTCAGGCGCTGTTGAAACTGGTGAACCTCGCGAATCAGACAACATTGTGGCAGACTACCCAAGACACGTCCAAGGGAGCGTTTTCCAACATTCCTTTTGGAAGCTACGCTGTAGAAGTGAGCGCCGTAGGCTATCTCAGCGTTCGTAAAGAACTGCAGGTAGCGAACTCCTTCGGACCCGTGCAAATCGAGATTGTGCTTCACCGTGACCCTGCAGCGCTCAATCTCGACGTTGTAGACGCAGTTATGTCGGCGAAGGCGCGCAAGGAAACCAAGCGCGCAGTTTCGGCGTTGAAGTCTGCAAATCTTAAGGAGGCCCAGAAGCGGCTGGACGAGGCGTACAAGTTAGCGCCTTCCAGTTCGGACCTGAACTTCCTTCTGGGGTATTTGTATTTTCAGAAAAGGGATTTCGCCCAGGCAGGGACTTACCTGACGACAGCGACGAATCTCAACCCTCATCACCCGCAGGCTCTTACATTACTGGGCAGGACGGGATTGGAGCGGCAGGACTATCCTGCAGCCCGGTCGGCGTTGGAGCAGGCAGTACTGGCCGACACGGAGAACTGGCTGCCCCACAATTTGCTCGCCGACGCGTACCTGCACGAAAAGAATTACGACAAGGCACGTGACGAGGCCCAGGTCGCGATTACAAAGGGAAAGAGCAGCGCCAGCCCGGCCGAACTCGTCCTGGGACAGGCTCTGGTGGGCCTGGGGCACGACCAGGAGGGAATTCAGGCGCTCAATGTTTTTCTGCAGGAATCCCCGCAGCATCCGATGACGAAACAGGTTCGCAGCCTGATCGCCGAGGTCGAACAACACGAGTCCGGTTCCGCGCCACCAGAGAATGCACACAACATCGAAGCCCAACTCTCAGGCATCGACAATTTAGTGGCGCTTCCAACCCCGGGGCTTTCGGTGAAACCGTGGCAACCGCCCAGCATCGACGACGTCAAACTGGCTCTTGCATCCGGCGTCGTCTGTCCGACCGAGAGAGTGATTGAAGAATCCGGCAGGCGCGTACAGGAACTGGTGGAAGACGTAACACGCTTTTCCGCAGTCGAAGATTTATTCCATCAACCGCTCGATGAGTTCGGCAACGCCCTGAGGACTGAAACGCGGCAATACAATTATGTAGCTTCCATCTCAGAGCCCGAGCCCGGTTTTCTTGCGGTCGACGAATACCGCGCCCAAAAGCTCACCCTGGCCGACTATCCCGGCAACATAGCCAGCACTGGCTTTGCCGGATTGGCGTTCGTCTTCCATCCTCACGTGCGCGACAACTTCGACATGTCGTGTGAAGGTCTCGGAGACTGGCAAGGGCAGGCAAGCTGGCTCGTACACTTCCGCCAGCGCGACGACCGTCCCAACCGCATGCACAGTTATAAGGTCGGAGATCAGATTCATCCCGTCAAACTGAAGGGCAGAGCCTGGATTACCGCCGACAAGTTCCAGATCGTGCGCATTGAAGCCGAGATGGTCAGCCCCATGCCTGAAATCCAGCTGCTTAGTGAGCACCAGGTCGTGGAATACGGGCCGGTTCCGTTCAAGAACAAGAACACGTCGCTCTGGCTGCCGAAGACCGCGGAGATCTATTTCGATTTCCGCAAGCACCGCTACTACCGGCGGCACAGTTTCGATCACTACATGCTGTTCTCGGTGGATTCCCAGGAAAAACGCAAGGAACCGGCAAGCAAGCCCGCCACTACGCCGGACGGCGCCGCCCGGAGTAAAGACAATCGGTCGTAGAGACTTTCCTTGCAACTCTTTTTCGGCGGTACCCGCGAACGACGGACCGTGATCCCTCTCCGTGTGATCGAATCGGAAACCATGCCCGACAAACCGGCCTCGCCGCAAGACAGACCACAAAAGAAGGAGTATGCACTCCAGAAATGAGCTTGGCGTTTGACCCCCAAGATGGACTGTGCCACACTGCTCGCGGCTCTACTTATGATCCGTGACCGCGCCATTCTGTTGAGCGTTTTCGCGCGGCTTGTCTGCGTCCTGTTTCTCCTCGCATGTTTGCTCATCGCAACCGCCACGGCTCAGTCGCCGGGTGACCTCCTGAACGGCTCCTTTTCTCATCGAGATCGACTTGCTACGGCTGCGTCGTACGCCACCGCTCCGGGCACGGGAGTCATCGTCCTCAATGCGTTTGCCGAGCGCAATGGAGCCCATCTCGATCGTCAGGCACTGCTCAAACTGGTGGATCGCGCCAGTCAGAATGCCACGTGGGCCACTACCGACAACAACGCGCAAGGAGTATTCACCAACATTCCCTACGGCAATTACGACGTAGAGGTGAGCGCCGTAGGCTATCTCAGCACTCATAAAGACCTGCAGGTGGTACCCACCCTGGTCCAGATCCAAATCGACATCGTGCTGCACCGCGATCCTGCCGCCGTCAATCTCGACATCGCCGACACTCTCTTGTCCGCGAAGGCTCGGAAAGAAGGTAGGCGCGCCGTTTCGGCTCTCAAGTCGGGAAATTTCAAAGAAGCACAGAAACAACTGGACGAGGCCTACAAATCGGCTCCCTCCAGCCCGGACCTGAATTTTCTGCTGGGCTACTTGTATTTTCAGAAAAAAGACTTTGTGCAGGCCGGAACGTACTTAGGCACGGCAACGACTCTCAATCCTCACAACGCGCAGGCTCTCACGCTTTTGGGCCGGACCGGTCTGGAACGGCAAGACTATCCTGCAGCCCGATCGGCTCTGGAGCAGGCTGTGCTGGCCGACGGCGAAAACTGGCTCCCGCACAACTTGCTCGCCGACACCTACCTTCACGAAAAGAACTACACCAAGGCACGCGACGAGGCTCAGGTCGCCATCACCAAAGGCAAAAACGCTGCCGGCCCTGCCGAACTCGTTCTTGGACAGGCACTGGTAAATCTGGGCCGCAACGAGGAGGGCATTCAGGCCCTGAACGTTTTTCTGCAGGAGTCACCGCAGCATCCCATCGCGGGGCAGGTCCGCACCCTGATCGCCCAGATCCAGGAGCAAGCCACCACTCCTGCGCCGGCAGAAGATGCGCTGCAAGCCACGGCCCGTCTCCCCGGCGTCGACCCTCTCTTGGCGCTTCCCGCACCGCGGCTTTCCGTGAAGTCGTGGCAACCGCCTAGCATCGACGACCTCAAGCTGTCTTTGGCTCCGGGCGTAACCTGCCCCTCTGAGAAGGTGGCCGAAGAATCGGGCAAACGTGTGCAGGAGTTGGTGCAGGACGTGACGCGCTTTGCCGCAGTCGAAGATCTATTCCATCAGGCGCTCGACGAAAACGGTGATCCTGTTCGCACCGAGACGCGCAAGTTCAACTATGTGGCTTCCATCTCCGAGCCGCAGCCCGGTTTTCTTTCGGTCGATGAATTCCGCGCCGACAAACTCTCCCTGCCAGGCTATCCCGACAACATTGCCAGCACTGGCTTTGCCGCACTGGCCCTTGTCTTCCATCCCCACACGCGCGACAGCTTTGAAATGGTGTGTGAAGGTCTGGGCGACTGGCACGGACAAGCGAGTTGGCTTGTGCACTTCCGCCAGCGCGACGACCGCCCCAATCATATGCACGCCTATAAGGTCGGCAATCAGATTCATCCCGTCAAACTGAAAGGCAGAGCCTGGATTACCGCCGACAAGTTTCAGATCGTGCGCATCGAAGCCGAGATGGTCGGCCCCATGCCTGAAATCCAGCTTCTCAGCGAGCATCAGGTTGTGGAGTACGGGCCCGTCCCCTTCCCAAAGAAGAACACCTCGCTCTGGCTGCCGAAGAGCGCTGAGATTTACTTCGACTTCCGCAAGCACCGCTACTACCGCCGTCACAGCTTCGATCACTACATGCTGTTCTCGACCGATACCGACGAGAAACGCAAAGAGCCAGTGGTTAATCCCCCAGAAAAGAAGTCGTAGAGACGTTGCTTGCAACGTCTCGCGCTGGCACAACGCGTGCCCTTTCAGGCTCGGCACAAAATGATCGCTGCTTGAAATAACTTTACAATCCTTGTCCACAGCCGCATAAGCCCACGGCTGTATAATCCCCGATTGATTCCCAGTCAGGAGCACCCAATCATGAAGCGATTCACGCGACTCGTTTGTTTTCTCGTCGTGATTCTGTTGTTGGTTCCAGCGATCTGGTCCCAGGAAAAAGTTGATCTCGAAACCATTTCCCGCATTCGTTACGAGGGCTTCCACAACTCCAAGGTCATGGAACTCGCCTCGGGACTCATGGATTCGATCGGGGAACGCCTCACCGGATCGCCTAACATGAAGCGTGCCAACGAGTGGACTCGCGATCAGCTCACCGCTCTGGGCCTTAGCAATTCTCACCTCGAGCCCTGGGGCCCGTTCGGCCGCGGATGGGCGAATCAGTATGTCAACGCCCGTATGACATCGCCGGACATCGTCCCGCTCCTCGTCTACGCCAAAGCCTGGACGCCCGGCACCAACGGCGTGGTCACTGGCAAGTGCATTCGCGCAAACATCGAAAAAAAGGAAGACTTCGACAAATACAAGGGCAAGCTCGCCGGAATGATCGTCATCTTCGGCCCCGATGCCGAAGTGAAGCCCATCACCGAACTTCCCTACAAGCGCCTTAGCGACGACGACCTGGCCAAGACCGGAGAGTATGAGATCCCCGGCGAGCGCCCGCCGTTTCGTATGGCCGAAATGATGCGGCGCCGGCAGTTCATGAAAGATCTGAACCAATTCCTCGCCGATGAAAAGGTCCTCGCGGTCATCGACCACAGCCGCGGCACCTCCGGCGGTGGCACCGTGTTCGTTCAGTCCGGCGGCTCCTACAAGCCCGGTGAAACCACGACCGTTCCTCAGCTCACCATGGCCTCGGAGCATTGGTCGCGCATCGCGCGCCTGCTGCAGCAGAAGAAAGACGTCACGCTCGAACTGAACGTCACCAACACCTTCTACGATGACGACCCAATGCAGTACGACACCATCGCCGAAATCCCCGGCACTGACAAGAAAGACGAAGTCGTCATGCTGGGCGCGCATCTCGACTCATGGCATGCTGGCACCGGGGCAACAGACAACGGCGCAGGCACCATTGTCATGATGGAAGCCGTGCGCATCCTGAAAGCCCTGGACATCAAGCCTCGCCGCACCATCCGCATTGGCCTGTGGAGCGGCGAAGAAGAAGGTCTGCTTGGTTCGCAAGGCTACGTCGAACAACACTACGGCTCACGTCCGCCGTCGGACGACCCGAACATGAAGGGCATGCCCACGCTACTGCGACGCGAAGCCGGCCCAGTCACGGTGAAGCCCGAGCAGGCGAAAGTCTCCGCCTACTTCAACGTTGATAATGGCACCGGCAAGATTCGCGGCGTCCACCTGCAGGAGAACGCAGCCGTAGCCCCCATCTTCGAGGCCTGGATGAAACCCTTCAAAGACCTCGGCATGACCACGCTCACCATGCGCAACACCGGCGGCACCGATCATCTCTCCTTCGACGCCGTCGGCATCCCGGGATTTCAATTCATCCAGGATCCCATCGAGTACGAAACGCGCACGCACCACTCCAACATGGACGTCTATGATCGCCTGCAACCCGACGATCTCAAACAGATCTCGGTCATCGTAGCCAGCTTCGTCTACGACGCCGCCATGCGCGACCAGATGCTCCCCCGCAAGCCGATCGAGAAACCTCTGCCCAAGGAACTGGAGAAGAAGGAAGAATAGGACAGGTCTTCGCAAATGAGTCTAGGGAAGGGCACGGCGTCAGCCGTGCCGCCCAAGAACTAATGACGACGCGGGCTTTGCCCTGAGGGACTTATTTCAGAACCGAAACGCCAGGCCTATCGACGGCTGCGCCGTGTGCGTAATGGAGTTGGTCCTGAACGCACTGAATCCGAAGTCAGGCGTGCCATAGACCAATCCTCGGTATTCTGCCCGTAGCGAAAGCCGCTTGCGAATGGCATAGTTGACACCAACACCGTAAACGAACACACCTTTCGCTTGTGTCTGCGCTCCCGACACGGAATTGATTATGTTCCCATTCGGTTCGAACACCAGCGCACCGCCTCCGGCCAGAAAGTAAGGATTCAACCTCGAACTGGCACGCGACGGAAGATTCACCACCAGGTCTCCGGTCGCCTGGTGGATGCCCGACTGAATCCTAAACGCGCCGGAGGACAACAGGTATTTCTGCGAGTTGAGATCATACCCGTAAACGCCTTCCGCCGAGATCCAACGATTCAGGTGATAGCGATACGTAGCCAGCAGGCCACCCGTCTCAGTCGTGCTGTACGCCGTACCATTCCCGGTCGAGTCCCGGGTGAAGAATCCAGTGCCTTGCAGGCTGATCTCCGATCGGTTTTCCTGCGCCGCCGCAGCCAGCGTCAGCGTAAGAACAATGCTTCCTAGAAGTATGGTTGTTCGCCTCATAAATAAAATGCTCCTTGGTGTTGTCGTTTTGCACTGCAGGGTAATCCCCGAACGTGAACCACGTCGCGGTCCTCACGCCTCAGGATGGCTTCGACGAAAATCGCCTCGACCGCGCCAAAGCCACCCTCTAGCTATGCCGGGGAGAACGCGCGTTCGAGAGCTCCACGTCACAGCAACTCTGTTTGCTCCGTGTGATGCCAGCGCTCTTCGGCGGCGTTGCATTTTCTAACCTAGAGTTTTGTCAATCGCGCGTAAAGATTTCGACGGATTGTGTAACTCAATTTCTCTTCGTGGTACGCCTGCTGGAAAGATGAGAGACTTATCGCTGTGGAGTCCCGAACGGATAGTTGCTCTCCTCATTAAGGATGGATCGAGACCATGTTTTCGCCACAACCCATCGGATACGCGCGCAGCCCCTACAAAGACACTCAGCAAATTCCGAAGGGTCTAGGAGCCCAACACGAGGCAGAGGGCGTTCTCGAAATCCTCCCGGAATTCGGAGCCGGCCTCACCGACATCGAAGGCTTCTCGCACTTGATTGTTCTATGGGTATTCGATCGCGCGGAAGGATTCGACTTGCTCGGCACTCCTCCCACCGACAATCGTCCGCACGGCGTCTTCGCGACGCGGTCTCCCAGGCGTCCAAACCCGATTGGCCTGACCGTCGTCGAACTCCTCGGTCGCGAGGGCACGCGCTTGCATGTCCGTGGCATCGACATGCTCGACGGAACGCCGCTTCTCGACATCAAGCCTTACCTGTCCAGCATCCTGACGGAGAAGTTGCGTCGCGGCTGGCTGGCGGAAGCCGAGACGCGGCGAGGCCAATGATCCCGCGCAGTTTCCGAAGTTTCAGGTAGTGGTGCACGTTGACAGGAGATTCGTGTCAGGGCATGCCTTCAGTCGTGCCACACCAGCAGTCAGCCCAGAGCCTGGCTTTAGCCGCTGCGGCGGTGGCGAGGCAAACCCCGGCGGCTAAAGTTGTTGGGAAGTGTCATTGCGTCCCGAATCCAGTCGGGTCGCAGCATTCCCCCGGAGTGGCCGCCTGCCTTCTTTTGCCCGGTAGACCTCGGGGTGGGCGATGAGTGTAATGGCGATTTAACGTCAACTAAGCAGCTGTATAGGAGTAGAGAACCCGGTTTTTCACCAGCTCGGCCAGAAACGTATCGGGAACAGCTTCCGACACACAGACACAATCTTCGTGAAAGTTGTCGCATGCGACAAACGCCAAATGCCCCTGTCTTTCAATCTGCAAGTGAAC
>JADGNQ010000401.1 GCA_017883385.1 Candidatus Sulfotelmatobacter sp. | reverse complement strand
AAGGCAAACCCAACTCCGGCGATGCCGTATACAAGAATCGCTTGCCGCAGCGAATGCTGGGCCTTGCGGAATGCCCCACTCGACGTGTCGACTTTTGGATCGAATAGCTGGACGGTTAGCCGGCTGGCGGATCTGATTGATTGCGCCTGAGGTGGAACCCGCGAAGGTTCGAGTACCTGGGACGAGGTTTTGGTCATGCCGCGCCGCACGGAGCGACCATACAACCACAGCACAAATGCCGCCGCCGGCACCGTCAGCAGCGCACTTGCGATCAGAATGAATGCGACGATTGCGGAAGCTTGTCCGTTGCCAAACATCCGACACATTATGCGCCAGAACGGATCGGGGAGGCCGCAGTAAGCGACAGGGATGGGTAGACAAGTCGGAGTGGACAAAAGCTAGATTTCTGACCGCATCCTTGGGACAGCTCTGCAGCTTGCCCAATTACCCTACGAAATCATTTGCGGTAAGTTCATGGTTCTGCGAGCGGGATGGGCTCGTTCTTAGTGCAAAATGTTCTTTCCAAACGAGAACTTCGTTCCCACCACGACGCGCACGCTGTTACGTCCGCCATTCAGTAAATTCGAGAAAAAATCATAATGAACAAAGTCGGAGGCTACACGAATACCAAATTGCGGAGTGATCTCCCAGGTGATCCCGCCTCCGAAGCCGTAAAACACTACAGTGTCAGATTTGGATGTGCTCCCGTTAAGGAGGCCGCTGACAATCTCTGCGATGATTGGGTTGTTCGGCTTGGCCGTGAAGTTCGCGTGCAGCGCCCCGAGCGCCGGACGTGCGAACAAGGTCACTTTTTTCAGTCTGCGGTAATTGAATTGCGGTCCGGCCTCGTACGTATAGGTCGAAGAGTTGTAAGGAACCGCCAGTATGAAGCCCGGTGGGAGCAAGGGCAGAAACGGCGCTAATTTCGCCTGTGTTGCTGAATTGAGATCGTTCGGCAGCAGCGAAGAGTGACCACCGTTGTAGCTGAAATCGAAGCCGAGCGACACCCAACTGCGAACGTTGTAGCCAAAGTCGCCATCGAATCCGCGCTGAGTCAGATTCAACGACGGCGTGCTGAGGTAGGAAAAGGCGCCAAAAGCGGCGAACTGGCGGACGTCGGTTTGTTGTGAGAAACAGGTGAGAGCAGTAGATAGCAAGAATAGAGCAAGGACGCAGACAAACGAATGCCGCATAGAAAATCTCCTCGCGACTCCCCGTGAGCGCGCAACTTGGTAGTTGTATTCGGAATTTCCGTTTTAGCTCCCAACAGCCAGACACTATATACGCTGTAGGGACTCCAGCGCACAAATACTTTCTTTGGCCGGGGCGCTCCGTAACACTACATTTTCCCCAGGCCGACTCTCTCCGGAAACTTCACGTCTTCCCGGGCCAAAAGCACCCGACTGTTTGTCGTCAAGAAAGATGTCCGGAAAGCCCACCAACTGATTATGGATCTGTGGTTCGCCCGCACGAAGTTGGCCCCAAACCGCGGCATGTGGGAGATTACTCCCGGTAAGTCGGCCAGTGTTTACGAATGTGTCCGCTTCTGCGGTATTCGGCCTACCGAGAATTGAACCGGGCCCTACCGCGATTTGCGTTTCATCGGTTTGCCAATTGCGACCAGGAAGATGGCAGACTTGCCGATCGCGTGCGGCGAAAAGAAGTTGATCACGTCGCCATCAAAAAAGGTCAGCCCGGTCGCACCTAAGCCCTGGGCATACGCTGACAGGTACATCCTACCGCCGATGGCGCCCGCTTCCGACTGGACGGCGCGGTAGCCGCGGTTCCCGTATCGCTCCAGGATGAGTTTCAAATCGGCGAGAAAGAAGATGTCCACGCAGGCGTCCGCCGCAAGCTCCTGATCCAGTCCAAGGTGGTAGGCTTCGGCCCGAAATTCCCCTTCCTTCAAAAGCTCCAGGGTCTTCCGCTCACGGTGGAAGAAGTAGGAACCCGCCTTGAGCGTCTGCACCGAATGCGCGATCAGGTAAAGATCGTTGAGCTGCGCGCCGGGAGGCTCAAGAAAGTCAGCCGAAAGACCTTGGGTGGCGCAGTCGAGAATGGTTGAGAGTTGTGCCAGTGTGATGGATGCCGCCTTGTCGAAAGCTCGGGTCGAGCCGCGCCGCAGGATCACCTGCTCGATCGTGTCCGTCGGTTGTTCTGAACGCGGGAGCGGCTGCAGCCGAACTGCCTCACCGACCTGAGCGAAAGATGGGAAGAACGGTTGCTTCCCGCGCCACTGAGCGACTTCATCCTCGGACTCAAGCGAAGACGCGTTATGCATCTCGAACATGGCGGGATACTCGACCTCGCGCTGCGAAAGCGGGATCGTCTCGAGGCCGAGCACTGGAGTCTCTTTCGGGGATGGCAGCGAGCTTTCCGCTGTACGCCCGATGGGCACCAGACATAAGGAGACCTCGCGCCGCTCATCGAGAGCAAGGAGCTGGTTTACCTCGGCGTCCACGAACCCGAGTACGATCTCAGCGGCCAGTCCCGAAGCTGCAGAAACGGCCAGCATATTTGCCAGTAAGGTGCCGCTGTCCCAACCGAAATGACGATATGTGCGGGCCTGGTATTTCCAGGCGTTTCGCCAATACGTTCCTGTACAGATGATCGTGGCGGGCGCTCGTGCCACCGCAGGTTCGATCGCGGTCGCCTGAGCCAAGTTTCCGCGAAAGTCGCCCTTTCGCAGGAGCCGTAGAGCCACGTCCGCCGGGTTGAAGTGATAGACGCCCGCATCCAGGCCAGGCAGGTCGCAAGTCACGACGTACAGCTCAATCTCGTAGAGAGCTCCGGTGCAGGCTGCGGCGCGAAAGTAGATTACGCCCCCAGGATGCTCGCGCTGTTTGGTAATTCCCGCGGAGAAGTACAGAATGCGCGCTAGGTCTTGGAAGCCAGGGACCGAACTAGTGCTCGACGAGGGCACGGACTCTGAGATCGCAGAGAGCGCGGCAACCCCTGTTTGCGGCACGTCTCGCGGCAACGGTAGAGGCTCTATCGTC
>JADGNQ010000054.1 GCA_017883385.1 Candidatus Sulfotelmatobacter sp. | reverse complement strand
GCTGAAACCCAGGATGAAAATCACAGCCTATAATCAGCATGACGTTGGCTCCTCTCAGTGAGCCTTGGTCTTGTTCGTCACAACCCAATCTACTCGCTGTGACGCACCAACGTCGTTATGCAATCAAGCGAAGCGAAAGCCTGCCCTGAGCTTGTCGAAGGGGATCTGTGTACTTTTCGGCAGTACCCGTGACGCCGGCGTCGCGAACTACCGAACCTCCACCTTCTCCAGGTACTGCGCAATCTGAACATTCCACCCCAAGTCTTTCTTCATCAAGTCACGTAGTTGCCCCGAAGCATCGGGCTCGCCGTGCACCAGGTACGTCGTCGCTGGCTGGTTGCGGAAAGTGCGCAGCCACTGCAGCAACTCCGGCGGATCGGCATGATCGCTGAACTGCTCCAGCGCCGCGATCTGGGCGCGAATGGTGACGAAATCGCCAAAAAACTTGATCTCCGGAGCCTTGCTCTTGATCTTGAACCCGCGCGTCCCCGGCGCCTGAAAGCCGATGAACAACACCAAATTCCTTGGATCGGGTAAGCGCTGCGCCAGGTGATGTAGGATGCGCCCGCCGGTTACCATGCCACTTGAAGAGATGATGACCGACGGCATCGCCGCTGCATTGATCTTCTTCGACTCTTCCGGCGTAGATGCGAAGGTGAAGCCCGGCCACTGCAGTGGCGAGCCATACTTCCGGATCATGTCGCGGGTTTCGTCGCTGTACTCCTCCTCGTGCTTCAGGAAAATCTCGACTGCCTTGATGGCCATGGGGCTGTCGCAAAAAACGGGCAGCCGTGGAATCTGTCCCGACTCGATCAGATGCTTCAGGATAAAGACGAACTTCTGCGTGCGTTCAATCGCGAATGCTGGAACAACTACGCTGCCGCCGCGCTTCGCCGTAGCGGTAATCAGTCCGGCCAGTTCTGGCAGGGGGTCTTCTTTCGGGTGCTGCCGATTGCCGTAAGTCGACTCCATCACGACAAGGTCCGCACTCTCGCCTTCCGCTGGACCCGAATGCACCACTTTTCCCGGCGCGATCTTGTGATCGCGTACGCGCCCAATGTCGCCCGTGAATAGAAGTTGCCGCGTCTGTTCACCCGTCTTCAGCGATATCTCCGCCATGCACGATCCCAGAATGTGCGCCGCCCGAACGAAACGGAACGAAAGCTCAGGCGAGAGTTGAACCGTCTGGCCCACCTGAACCGGCTTGAAATAATGCAGCGCGTTTTGCGCTTCTTCGAAGGTGTAAAGCGGCAGCGCAGGATCGTGCTTCGACTTCTTCGTCTTGTTGTAGAAACGCGCGTCCTCTTCCTGCAAGTGGCCGGAGTCAGGAAGAATAATGCCGCACAAATCAATGGTCGGCGGCGTTGCGTAAATCGGTCCCCGGAATCCGGCTTTCACGAGGCGCGGAATCCATCCGCAGTGGTCAAGATGGGCATGCGTCAGGATGACCGCATCGATTTCCTTGGCCGGAACCGGCGTGTCACGCCAGTTGCGTTCGCGCCATTCTTTCGGGCCCTGAAAAAGTCCGCAATCAATCAGAACCTGAAAGCCGCTTTTGCCCGACGCATCTGCTGTGTTGATGAGGTGCTTCGAACCTGTGACGGTGCCCGCGGCACCGAGAAACTGAATGTAGGCCAAGTAATCCCTCCTGGATTATCTGTCATTCTGAGCGAAGTGAAGAATCCCATGCGTGTCTGGATCTCCAGCGGCCTTCTCCGTGTCTCCGTGGTGAAATCCATATTTGTCGTCAGACTGGATCTTGAAACTGTTGTTCGTCACGTCGCTTTCCGGCACACTGCCATCGTTGACCACGATCTCCTGCGGAGCCGCTGGAACCTGGACGCGAATCACGCCTTTATTCTTCGCGCGTATTTCCAACCGCTTCGTAACGTCTCCACCGGCAAACTTGACCGTGATGGGAACCTCCGCTCCAGCCGTTCCCAGGTTGTCAACCGAGATCGTGACCATGAACGTGTTCGTCATCGTTTTCCGCGAGAAGGCTGAGTCCACTTTGAAGTCCGGCAGTCCGCGGTCGCGGTAAACCCAGTCATCGAAAAACCACTCCAGGTCGCGCTGGGTTTGCGCCGAGATCAGCCGCGGCATGTAGGAAGCCTCTTTATCCTGCTCGGGACGGTAAGCAGCAAGCGCCTTTTTGAGTGCAGGCTCGCCGAGCATGTCGCGCAGCATCCACCAGACGCACATCGCCTTGCTGCGATACAGTTCCTCGCTGGTTGTATTCACCAGCGAGCGGTTCACTTCATCGTCGGATCGGGGCACGGTCGTCGGCGCGCCGATCCCGCTGAACGCAGAGCGGTGCAATCCCATATAAACGAGTGCAGCTTGGCGTCCGTTCTGTTGCTCTAGATAAAGTGCCTGCGCGAAATGCGCCAGCCCTTCCTCGATCCACGGACGAAACGACAAGAACGCAGAGTGAGTAAGTTGATGCGCGGCGGCCAAGCCGGCCAACTTGGGATCGGTATTGGCAAGGGGCATCAGCAGCAGCGCGCCGCTCTCAAACGGCGCGGCCTTGGCATCGGCAACGTCGGCGGTTTTAGCCTTCTCGCGTTGCGCTCCAAACCATTCGGTGATGAGGGGAGCGACCTTCTCCGCCGCGTCCGCGAAGTTCGCAGCGGCTACGTCGTGACCGCGCAGGTAGCTGACTTCGATCGCCGGCCTCTCCGAGATATGGTAGTCCGCAATCACAAAAGTCGGGACGTGTCCGCGCAATAGTTGAGAGGTGCAATCGGCGGCGATGTGCTGGTTTGGGGCGCTCGTCGATTCGAGGGCAATCTCAGGGCAGCTGACTCCACTGAATAGTATCTGTGGGAGCTCGACATAGTTTCCCGTCATCGCAATTTGCAACTGCATCCTCGATCCAGCTCCCCGCGCCTTCCACCGTGCCAACACCTCGAACAAACTATTCCCCTCCGAGAGATTCGCAACCTCGGTCGCAATCGGATACCACGCAACGTGTCCCGCGCCGCGCACCGCCGTGAAGCCTGCATCGATCTGATCCCAGTCCACACTCTTCGCCGCGTCGTCGGGCGTGCCAATACGCGTCAGCCGCGTCGCATCCACCAGGATCACGCCTTCGTACGCAATCTCCAGTTCGATGGTCCCCTTCGGGGCGATTATCTGCGGCAACGTAACGATAGCTTCGGAAAGGGAACCAGTGTGGTCGATGTCCGAAGTGTATGGCTGCGTCAGGAACTGCAAAGGCTTGTCGCCTGCTTTTACCGATCGCCAGTCGAGCGACGACGAAATCTGCAGCACGGCAATCTTCTGCGGAGTCTGCGAGTCGTTTCGCAGAGTGATCTTGCCGCGCACTCCGAGGCGATGCTGCTCCGGTTCCACTTGAAAATTGAGATCGTAGTTGGTGAAAGAGAATGCTTCGCGGTCGAGAGCGAAACAATTCACCACAGAGGCACAGAGGACGCAGAGAAGACTGAGGCTCTTGTACATGGACTCCGTGGGACGGAACGTCATTTCCTATTCGATGCGCCTTCTCGCGCCCGCCGCTGCCTCACGATTTCGTACAGGACGACCGCCGCGGCCACGGAAACATTCAGCGACGGCACCTTGCCGAGCATGGGAATCGACACGAGGAAGTCGCACTTCCTCTTTACCAGATCGTGCAGTCCTTTGCCTTCTCCGCCCAGAACCAGCGCGCAGTCCATGTTGTAGTCGAGAGCGTCGTAGGTTTGCTTGCTGCGTTCGTCGAGCCCCACCGTCCACACGTTCTGCTCTTTGAGTTCTTCCACGGTGCGAGCTATATTCGTAACCTTCGCGATCGGCATATGCTCGCTCGCGCCCGCCGAGACCTTCGTGACAGTTCCTGTCACGCTCGCAGACCGGCGTTCCGGAATCACGATGCCGTTGGCGCCCGCAGCATCCGCTGTCCGCAAGATTGCTCCCAGATTGTGCGGATCTTCCACCCCATCGAGCACGACCACCAGCGAGTATTGCCCACGCTTGGCTGCAATCACATCGGCGAGATCGTTGTATTGCTTGGCAGACGTAACCGCGACAACGCCCTGGTGCGCGCCGGTGCCAGCCAGTTCGTCAAGTTCGGTGCGCTGCAGGAAACGCACCGGCACCTTCAGCCGCCGGCAATCCTCAATCAAGCGCTGCAGGCGGATGTCGTGGCGCTCCTTGGCCATCCCGACCCACTCAAAAGCCCGCCCGCGCGCCTTCAGCGCCTCGGTGACGGAATTGATGCCATAGATGTAGTGCATGAGGTATCAGTGTATCCTGCCCACATTCATCGTAGAGACGTAACTTGTTACGTCTCTGCCCGCGACCATGGCAACCGTTTGCGTTCGCGGTGCTGTCGGCAGAGACGTTGCAAGCAACGTCTCTACGATGCACGGCATGCGCTCACAATCTCTGACGGTTCTGGCCGCTGAGTGTAATCTTCATTCGCAGACGCGTATAGAACCGTGCCGTCGCGGTCGAGAATGTATGTCGCTGGAATCGGCAACTCCCAGCTTTCATCGCCGTTGGTAAAAGGCAGATTGACGAAGGCGCGACGATAGAGCGCTTCCTGCAGCGGCGGCACGCGATAAGTGAGCCCAAACTGTCGCGCGAGTCTGTTGCAGGCATCGGAAAGCAGCGGGAATCGCAGCTTGTGCTGATCGTGCATGAAGAAGGACTGCTTCACGGTCTGCGGCGAGATGGCTACGAGCGACGCTCCAGCCTGCTGGATCTGCGGCAGGATGAGATTCATGGCGTCCATCTGACCGACGCAAAACGGACACCATCGCCCGCGGATGAAGCAGAGCACGAGAGGTCCCTTTGTGAGTAAGTCAAAAGAGGATACGGTCTTGCCATCGTGATCTGGAAGCTCGAACTCAGGAGCCTTCGCACCGACTGGAAGGACGTTCGCTGCAAGACGCTGAGCCTTGAGTTCAGCGATGGCCTGCGCGTGAATCGCCTGAGTCTCCGCCGGAACGTACTTCGCGATCAGTTCCTTGCGCTCGGCGAAGATCTCGCGCAGCGGGCGAACGTCAGTATCTGGACCGGATTCTTCGAGAGAACGCCACTTCATAGTGGTGGTGCTGCACAGGTGATAGGGATCCTTCGACTGCGCTGCCGTTCGCTTCGCTCGCGGCAGCTTCGCTCAGGATGACAACTCGTTGAGGTTTGTCGTCACAACCGGAAACCGGCGCTAGTCGCTGACAACCGAGAACCGACAACTGACAACTACTCTTCTACATTCCTGGCAATTTCATGCCTGCGAGCCTTCGCGCGAAGCTGGGCTTGCCCATTTGCTTGAACATCTTTTTCATTTGCGCGTACTGGCGAAGCAGGTTGTTCACTTCTTGCACCGTGGTGCCTGAGCCGCGAGCGATTCGTTTGCGACGGTTGCCGTTGATCACTTCATGATGGTTGCGCTCATGAGAGGTCATCGAGTTGATGATCGCCTCAACGCGGTTGATCTGTTTTTCGTCTACGTTATCGGCAGCTTTTTGCAGCCCGGAGAACGGCCCGATCGACGGAAGCATGCCCATGAGACTCTTCATCGATCCCATCTTCTTGACCTGGCGCAACTGGTCGCGAAAATCTTCCAGTGAGAAGCCGTCGCCAGTAAGGGCCTTGGTGGCCATTTCCTGCGCCTTCTTCTTGTCGATCTGCGATTCGGCCCGCTCGATCAGCGACAGAATGTCGCCCATGCCGAGAATGCGCGACACAATGCGGTCGGGATGGAACGGCTCCAGCGCGTCGTATTTTTCGCCGGTGCCGATGAACTTGATGGGCTGACCTGTGACTTGGCGAATGGAGAGAGCGGCTCCGCCGCGCGCGTCGCCGTCCATCTTCGTAAGCACGACACCGGTGAGCGAGAGCTTCTTGTGAAATTCCTCGGCCGAACGCACCGCGTCCTGTCCGGTCATGGCGTCAGCGACGAACAGAATCTCCGACGGATTCAGCAGCTTCTTCAGCGACTGCATCTCGTCCATGAGCTGGTCGTCGATGTGCAACCGGCCCGCGGTATCGACGATGAGTACGTCGCAGCCTGAAACCACGGCCTCGCGGCGCGCTTCCTTTACCAGTCTCTCGACCGTTGCGGTGTTGGCTTCGCCGACTTCACCTTCGTAGATGTGACTCTTCACCGCCTGCGCCACAACCTTCAACTGCTCGCGCGCCGCGGGGCGATACACGTCCACCGAAACCAGCAGCGGACGGTGTCCGCCAGCTTTGAACCAGTTCGCAAGCTTGCCGGAAGTTGTGGTCTTGCCGGAACCTTGCAATCCGGCCATGAGGACAACCGTGGGCGGCTGCGAGGCGAACTTCATGCGCGCCGTGTCCTTGCCGAGAATCTCGACCAATTCGTCGCGCACAATCTTGATGACTTGTTCGCCCGGCGAGAGAGCGGTCAGTACTTCCTGGCCAACCGCCTTGGCGCGGATCTGGTCGATGAGCTGTTTGACGACCTTGAAGTTGACGTCGGCCTCAAGCAGCGCGAGACGGATTTCGCGCAGCGCCTCGTCAATGTTCTCCTCAGTGAGCTTGGCTTGCCCGCGAAGGCTCTTGAACGCGCGTTGGAGTTTTTCCTGTAGGTTCTCGAACATGGGTGTGGATTTATTTTAGCAGTGAGTGGGGAGTAAGGAGCTTCGAGCTACGAGCTATGAGTCGGCTTGAAAGTGGGGGAGAGAAATATTTCTCTGGACTGAGCGCGGACGACCGGGTTTTCCGGTTTTGGGACGATGTTTACTCTTTGGCTATCCCCACCCCCTCCCCCCTCGGTCTATTGTAATCATCGGTTTAGCGGAAAACGGCGCGCAATATCTTGGGGCTCAGCAACTTAGGGGCAAAATCTTGGGAACAAAGGAGTTAGCCTTTGCGCCGTCGGATCAGCCCGGACGCTTTCGCTGCGGCATGATCGCGCGAATGGGCGGTCGAAGGCAAAGTTGGATGTCACAACGAGGTGTGGATTTCATGCAAAGCACTCAATCTCGTCCGCTGCTATGAAATCCGGAACAGGGTAGTGGGCTACTTTGATCAAAGTAGCCCACTACCCGGAACAGAGTTCGATCCGAAGTACGGGTTCGGGTGGTGCCGTCCCTGGCGGGACTCGCGTGGTAGCACCAGCTTTCCCGGCACTGCCGTGCGGGGCTTTCACATGCCGTGCCTTCGGCACTGTGGTAACGGGTCTATTCGAGTCTTCCTAAGGGCGCGCCTCGCAGCGATCTTGCCGCTACCCGACCTTCGGCCGCACCATTTCAAAGCGCTGCGTCGTGCGCGTGTACTGGATGCCGCCCATGCGGCCTATCAGGTCGAGCGAATTCCGGTCGAGCTTGCCCTGCTTTATGTGTGAGTCGTCCACGTGGATTGAAACGATCTGTCCGATCACCAGGCTACCGCTCTCAGGAGACGGCGAGAAATCCAGAATCTGATAGAGCTGGCATTCAAAACTCACGGGCGACGCCGCTACTCTGGGAACTTTCACAATCTGCGACTGTGCTGCGGCGATTTGAGCGAGTTCGAACTCATTGACCGAGGCGTCGTACTCGCCGCTGGTCTGGTTCATCGCCTCGGCCACTGCGTAAGTGACGATGTTGACCACGAATTCCTTCGTCTCGCGGATGTTCCGGAGTGTGTCCTTGGCTTCTCCGGGGGCTTCGCCAAGGGCCGAACCGGGCTGCTTGGGCGGCCGCAGCCCGGGCGCAAACGCCAGCAGTGGAGGCTCGACGCAAACGCAATTGAAGAATGAAAACGGAGCAAGGTTGGGCCGTCCGGAAGCGCTGAGCGTTGAGACCCAGGCGATGGGTCGGGGTGCGACCGAATTGAGGATAAGGCCGTAAAGTTC
The DNA here is from genome assembly GCA_017883385.1 of Candidatus Sulfotelmatobacter sp. Lineage (GTDB taxonomy): Bacteria > Acidobacteriota > Terriglobia > Terriglobales > Acidobacteriaceae > Sulfotelmatobacter. Next base: position 26,420 of record JADGNQ010000054.1, on the reverse strand, counting down.
ACCGTGGGAAAGATTCGACGGGGCAATGTTCATTCCATCAAGTATATCTTCGGAGCTGCGTTAGAAAGGCTGGCACAGCGCCTTTTGCGTGCACGCCAGCTTGGCATATATTGGCTCGTGTAAATCAGACCAGAGGGTTTTACATCCCATGAAAGTCTCTAGCGTCCTACGTCTTCTTCTTTCCATCCTATTCTGCTCTCTGTTCACCACATGCATCCCGGCTGGCGCCCAGCAAGCGCAGTCCCCAGCTCAGGCCCCCGCTCAGACGAAGGCCGTCGCGAAGGACCGGCCCCTGCCGCGCCTGGTGCAGGAAAGCGGCCGCCACGCGTTGTTCGTCGATGGCGCCCCGTTCGTGATTTTGGGTGCCCAGGTGAATAATTCCAGCGCATGGCCTGCCGTGCTTCCGAAGGTCTGGCCGGCGATCGAGTACTTGCATGCCAACACGGTCGAGGTACCGATCTATTGGGAGCAGTTCGAGCCCGAGCAGGGGCGCTTCGACTACAGCGTGCTGGATACGCTGCTGGCCCAAGCCCGCGAGCACCATGTTCGTCTTGTGCTGCTCTGGTTCGGCACCTGGAAGAATGGCAGCTCGCATTACATGCCGGGGTGGATGAAACGCTTACCCGAGCGCTATCCGCGCATGACCGGCGCGAACGGACGTCCGCTCGACTCTCCATCGCCTTACGCCAGCGAGGCGCTCAAGGCGGATGTTCAAGGTTTCAGCGCGCTCATGCGTCAGCTGAAGACGGCGGACCACGAGCGCACGGTGATCATGGTGCAAGTGGAGAACGAGCCTGGGACGTGGGGCAGTGTGCGCGACTATTCACCAGCGGCGCAAAAACTGTTCGAGTCTCCAGTGCCCCGGGAGTTGCTCACCGCTTTGCACAAAGAGACGAGCACGCGCGCTGCAAACTGGCAGGCAGTTTTCGGGGAGGATGCGGAGGAATTCTTCCATGCGTGGTCGGTCGCGCGATACATCGAGGAGGTTGCGGCAGCGGGGAAAGCGATCTATGCATTGCCTGTTTACGTCAATGCAGCGCTGCGGAATCCTCTGCATCCGAGCCGTCCTCCCAGCTACGAAAGCGGTGGGCCAACAGACAACGTGATCCCGATCTGGAAAGCTGCGGCGCCATCGATCGACCTGCTGGCACCTGACATTTATCTGGACGAAGGAGCGGAGTACCTGAAAGCGCTGGATCTGTATCAGCGGCCGGATAACGCGTTGTTCGTCCCTGAGGCGCGGAATGTTCCGGCGTATTCCCGGTATTTCTTCGCAGCGCTCGGCCACCAGGCGATCGGATTCTCGCCGTTCGGCATGGACTACACGGGATACTCCAACAGCCCGTTGGGCGCGACGAAGATCACGGAAGAGTCGCTTGCGCCTTTTGCGCTTAACTACACACTAGTCGGCCCCATGGCCGGCGAGATTGCCCGCCTGAACTTTGAAGGTAAACTTCAGGCAGTTGCGGAGGAAAAGGGACAACCCTCGCAATCGCTCGACTTCGGATCGTGGACGGCCACCGTGGCTTATGGGCTGCGGCAATTCGGTCCCGGCGAGAATCCACCGGGAAATCCAGAGCCTATAGGACGCGTGCTGGTGGCAAGACTGGCGGACGATCAGTTCCTGGTTGCAGGACTTTTCTGCCGGGTCGACTTCCGGGTCAGCGACAGTGCCTCCGGCAAGCAACGACAATTCCTGCGCGTGGAAGAGGGAACGTATGAGAATGGAACGTTCCGGCCGATTCGCATTTGGAACGGCGACCAGACGGACTGGGGGCTCAACTTTACCTCGGCGGCGCAGGTGCTGCGAGTTTCCCTCGGGACGTATTAGTCTGGGTGAGGATTGACGTTGCGGGGATCGGGTCCGCGGTTTGTACGAAGGACGCCCTGCTGAAGGGCTGGAGCCTTCCCGAGACCTCTCCGCGAAAGACTATAAGTTCCTTTGGAAACTCCTTGTCGGATTGGGAATTGTGCTTGGGGGTAAGGGATCCTTCGACTGCATGGATTCTGCGCTTCTCGCAGAATTCACTTCGCTCAGGATGACATGGCCTTAGGGGATGGAGATGCGCCGAATATTTCTTTCGCGGCGAGGACCGTATTGCAGTGGATGGTCACTGTGTCTTCGACGTTGTTGGCGTAGCCACCGGCGAAGGTCACCATCACGGGGATTTCCCGGGCGCGAGCCACGCGAAATACAAGTTCGTCGCGTTTCTTCAATCCTTCAATCGATAGGTCGAGACCGCCGAGTTGGTCTTCGCGATAGGGATCGGCGCCGGCGACGTAGCACAACAGATCGGGTTCAAACTGGCGCAGGCCGGAACTGAGCGCGTTGTCGAGCCAGGCCAGATAGTCGGCGTCTCCAGTGCCATCGGGCAGGTCCACGTCAATCGACGACGGTGGCTTAAACAGTGGATAGTTATTGTGCTGATGCAGCGAAATGGTGAAGACGTCGCCGGCATGGGCGCCGCGCATCTTTCCTCCTCGGGGCGCGCCCACAGGCGATTCCACGGTCGAGGTTGAGGATGAGGGCAGGAGCGCGCTTGCGGTGCGCGTACCGGCGAAAATCGCCGCCGTGCCATTGCCCTGATGCACGTCGCAATCGACGGTCATAGCGGTGCGAATCTGGTCGTCGCGCTGCAGACGGCGGATGGCCACGGCCACATCATGAATCATGCAGAAGCCTTCGCCATGGTCCGGGAATGCATGATGAAAACCGCCGCCGATGCTGATGCACACCTTATCGGTCAGGCACTGGCGCGCGGCGAGAATCGATCCGCCGGCCGCCAGCCAGAATGCCTCAACCAGGTCGCGCGAGTAGGGAACTTCCATTTCCATTTCCTCGCGCGGGCTGAGCGTGCCGGTTTTCAGCTTCTGCACGTACTCCGGCTTGTGCACTAGCAGAATATCCTGATCTGTCGCGAGTGCCGGTTCAATAAAGTCCCCGGCATCGGCGATGCCGCTCGCGATCAGCCGGTCGCGAATGCGCCGGTACTTCTCGGCAGGGAAGACGTGGTCGCCGATGGGCAGGTAGTAAGCGTCGCTGTAGACGAGCTTGAAGGGGAGCATGGTCCGCCTAGATGATACCTCTAGTGGCTACCATTCAAGCGACCCTTCCCGAAGCCCCTGTCATGCTGAGCGGAGAGAGAAGGTCCGCTCAACGGGCCTTCTCGCGGAGTCGAAGCATCCCTAGAAGCCAGTCTCGGCAATGCGAGAGGACGTCTCTTGCTTTCGTTCGTGAGTGGGATAGGGATCCTTCGACTCCGCCGCTGGTTCGCTTCGCGACCCAGCGGCTCCGCTCAGGATGACAAGTGGGCGGGGGGACGCTGCGGACTACCGCTTTCTCCCTGGTTGCACCGTCGGCGCAATCATCGACCTTCGCACCGGTACAATTGCGCCCTTGGACGGGTCGGCGGCGGCGTTGGCTCGCGTTAGTACTTCCTGCTGGATGTACTGCACGAACTCCTGAATCTGGCGCTGCATTTCTTCCATGCGTTCGCGCATTTGCAGGATGATCGCCATGCCGCTGATATTCACGCCGAGGTCGCGCGCGAGGGAGAGAATGAATTCGAGGCGTTGCAGGTCTTCGTCGGTGTAGAGGCGGGTGTTGCCCTCGGTGCGGGAGGGCTTGAGCAGTCCCTCGCGCTCGTAGAGCCGCAGCGTCTGCGGATGAATTCCGTACATCTCGGCCACGGCCGAGATCATGTACGCGCCCTTCGACTTGCGTTTGGTCACAGGGTTCTCTCGATCGATTTTAGTTCACGATCACTTTTCTTCCTAATCTCGCGGCGCAGAATCGCGCCAAACCTAACGAGCATCTGCGCATCCAAGGTGCGGAGGCTATTATGGACGAAAACAATGCTATCAGCGTCGTAGAAAATCTTATTGAGACATGCAAAGACGGACAAAAGGGCTATCAGGACGCCGCGCAGCACGTGAAACGGTCGGACCTGAAGACCTATTTCATCGAGCAGAGCATGGAGCGGTCCCGCTTTGCGGGAGAACTGGAAGCCGAGTTGGTGCGGTTGGGCAAGCCGGATAAGAAGGTTTCCGGCTCGGCTTCCGCGGCGGTCCGTCGCGCCTGGATCGATACCAAAGTTGCTCTGGGCGGCGGTGATAAGGCGGTCCTAGAATCGGTGGAAGCGGGCGAAGACAACGCTAAAGACACATACAACAAGGCTCTGACCGGTTCCTTGGCGGGCAATCTGATGGAGATTGTCCGCCGTCAAGCCGCGAGCGTGCAGCGCGCACATGACAAAGTCAGGAGCTTGCGCGACGCTCCGGAGGCCGCCGCGTAGTTCATGTGGGGACAGCCGCCTCGGCTGTCCGCTGAGCGTAGCTCGACTCGTTTTCTTTGCTACCCTCGCCGGGCTTTGCCCAGCGGACAGCCGAAGGCGGCTGTCCCCACAAAAGCAGCAAGAAGGACCGGGGAATTCCCCGGTCCTCTTCTTCTCTTTGGAATTGCAATCAGGCTGCCGACTCCGCCTTTTCGCTCGGGGCCGCCGACCATCCTGCCGGTTTCAGCGCATGGTTGACGAAGTAAACCACGAAGCCCGCCGCGATCAGGATCATCCCAAAGGCGAACGAACTCATATTCCAGATCTGTTCATGCTCGCTGCGGATCACCGAGAATCCCAGCAGCAGCATGGGCGGAATACCGATGGCAATTGCGCCAAACAAGCCGCCGGGCACGCGGAAGGGACGCGCCAGGTCGGGCTCGCGGAAGCGCAATACAGCCAGCGCCACGAATTCAAGACCCAGGCTGAAGCCGTAGAGAAGGATGTCGATGGTGACCAACCGGGCAAAGCCCAAACCCAGACACATCGCCCATCCGATGGCCAACGCAATAATCGCGACCCACGGCGCCCTCGACTTCTTCTGCAGCTTGCCGAAGACTGCGGGAAGCATGCCATCCTGTGCCATCGCCAGGGGTAGGCGAGAATAGCTCATCACCAGCGCGTTGAACATGCCAAAGGCGCTGATCATGCCACCCAGCACGACGCCGATGCGCAGAAGCGGTCCGCCGAGAAGCCCGGCGATATCCGCCCACGATCCCGTCTCCCAGGCCGTGGCCTTCAGACCGGTCATCCACATGGCTGCGAAGGGCAGGACGTAGCTCGCCGCCACAATGCAGACCGCGACCAGCATCGCGCGCGGATAAGTCCGCTGCGGACGCTCCACTTCGGTGGCGATGGTCGAGGCGTTGTCCCATCCCATGTAGTTCCACATGCAGATGAGCAGCCCGCCGAGAATATCGACCGTCGAAGTTGTCGGTTTCGTGACCGCATGGAGCAGCGCCCCAACTTTGAACGGCGCGAGCACCACAACCGCCACGAACGGCGCCGACAGGGCGAGAAACAGCCACAACGAGGTGAGGGAAACGACCTTCACCCCGGCAATATTCAGCAGTGCGCATGCGACCACAACGAAAAGCGCCACCCACCATCCGCGATTGCCTTCCTGGAACCACGGGAACATGCGGGTCAGGTAGGCGACGAACAGCGTGGGGTAGATCGCCATGTCGAAAATTGAAGCAACCAGCGAGAGCCAGGCTTCCTGGAATCCCCAGAAATTGCCCATGGCGCGGCGCACCCAGGCGTAGTAGCCGCCTTCGTAGGGCAGCGCGCTAGAAAGCTCGCCGATCATGAAAGCCGTAGGCAGGCTCCAGAGCAGCGGCGTGACCAGCAGAATCAGGATCGCGCGTCCGTAGCCGGCGCCGTGCACGATGTCTTCGGTGCCATAGGTTCCACCCGACACCATAAAGAAGGTGGCGGCGACCAGAGGCCACAACGTGAGGCGAACGAATTTTCTTGGAGTACGGCCGGGTACGGCGGTGACGAGCTTGGGATTTTCGAGTTGTCGACGCGGGGCGCTAGCTGTTGCCAATTTCTATGTCTTCCTCCTCAAGCGACTCACTCTCACCACCGCGCCTCCCTTGATGTTGCCGCTCGCGGCTCCCGGGTCACTGCGATTTCCGGGCATTTCGGTGGAGTTAGTTCGCAAGTGTGAGATTACGGGAAATTTCCACAGATGCAAGATTTTTTTGAGTTTTTTTTGCAAATTTTTGTAAGCGAACGGTGTGGTACGGAGGTAATGCCGGCGCACCGGTTCAGAGCTTCGGTTCCCAGGTTTCGGCTCGCCGGTCGATCGCCGCTTGCTGTTTGCGCGCACCGTGTCTATCATCCGTCAAAGTCTGGAGGGGTTCTATGAAACTACCGTTTCTCGCGGTTGTTCTTTCCTTGGCTGCGCTCTTCGCGGTGCAGCCGTCGCAGGCGCAAAACGCCTTCATGCCCGATCAGGTGAAGTTCGGTCCGGCTCCGCCGTTCCTTCCGCCCGGTGCGCAACTCGCGGTCCTCGAAGGCGACCCGATGGCTGCCACCGGCGATTTCACCATTCGACTGAAGATGCCGGACGGCTACAAAGTCGCGCCTCACACGCATCCCCATCGGGAAAACGTGACGGTGTTGTCGGGCACGCTCAAAGTGGGTATGGGGGACCAGTTCGACGCCAGCAAGATGATGAGCTTCGCGGCCGGCAGCTTTGCTTATCTCGATCCGTCGATGCATCACTATGCCGCGGCCTCCGGGGAGACTGTCATCCAGATTCATGGGATGTCGCCCGCTCAGTTCAACTACATCAACCCGGCGGATGACCCCACGCCGAAGAAGTGAAATGGCCTCACCGCAATTTGTCATCCTGAGGCCCGCGCTCTTTGCGGGCCGAAGGATCTGTGCAATTTGCGGGCAGCGCCTCAGCGCGAGCGGGTTCATAGGTCCTTCGCTTCGCTCAGGATGACAACCGTGGGTGTCAGTTGGCCCGGTAGTTAACCCGAATGCCTCGATATTCGGGGGCACGAAGAAAGGCACGCGCCCCGCTTGGGTAGGATATTTCGACCTGGGTATCGCTTTTCCACTCGACGGTCACATTCATGACTCCATGGGAGTCCTCGTGGACGATGCCGTGGCTAGAGTCTGCCGCGAAGAGGTTTCCAGCTGCGTTCGGTAACACCTCGCCTGCGCCAATAATAGAAACCTGGGTACTGAAACTCGTGGTCGCGCCGCAATCGCGCTCAAACACCACGGCCTTATAGTTAGCATTTAGGTGAGGCCACTTCTTTGGCGACCTGATTCCCACACATGTTGTCGTCACAACCAAGACTGAACAGGGCAAGGAATCCCACAGAAACAACGAATAGCCGTCTCATGTCAGACCTTTGTCCACAAGTCGGCCCGCGGGTCTTCGGGATTCAGCTTCGCCAGCTCTCGCAGCAATTCCTTGGTGCGTTCGTCGCGGGGCATGGTGACGGTGATCGTGATCTCGACAATCTCGTCCCCCCGCACGCCGTCCTTCGTCGCAGAAGGGACGCCTTTTTCGCGCAGCCGCAGCTTTTGGCCGGACTGGGTTCCCGGAGGAATCTTCAGCAGCGCCCGCCCATCAATCGTCGGCACTTCGATCTTGGCACCCAGCGCTGCTTCGGTGGCGCTGACGGGAATCGTCAAGTAAATGTCGTCACCGTCGCGGTGGAAGATTGGATGATCTTCGGTGCGAATGATGGCGTAGAGATCGCCGGGTGTTCCGCCGTGTGCTCCGGCGTTGCCTTTGCCGGGAACGCGAATGCGCTGCCCGTCGCGGGTGCCGGCCTTGATACGGACTTCGAGCGGTTCAGCTTTCGTAACGGTGCCCTCGCCGTGGCAGACGGGGCAGGTGGTGAGATTCTTGCCCGTGCCATGGCAGCGCGGACACTGCACATTGAACTTCATCCGACCACCGGTCTGGGTGATCTGCCCGGTGCCGTGGCACTCGGGACATTTACCCGGCGCTTCCAAAGAACCCTGACCACGGCAATTCGAGCAAACGTCGTGGCGCGAGATGTTCAGCCGCATCACCCCGCCGCGGATTGCCGTCCAGAAAGGAACGTTGACCTGGTATTCAAGGTCGGTGCCCGGCTCGGGGCCTTCGTCGGCCTGAGAGGCGGCATGACCTCCGCCGAAGATCGAACCGAAAATGTCGCGGAAACTGCCGCCACCCTCGCCCCCGCCGGTCTTGCGGCCCCGGGCGGCACTGTCGACCAGATCAGAAAAATCGAAGCCGCCGAAATCAAAGGGAACGCCCTGGCCATGGCCTCCATCCGGCGCTCCACCCGGGAAGCCACCGGGAAATCCGCCGCCGCCCGCCGCTCCGCCGCCGGCACGCGCGTAAGCCTCCGCGGTCGCGGGATCAATGTTGTCGGAATAGAACCCGACCTGGTCGTAGATTTTGCGTTTCTTGGGATCGCTGAGAACGTCATTGGCCTCGGAGAGCGTCTTGAACTTCTCCTCCGCCGATTTGTCCCCAGGATTAACGTCGGGATGGTACTTACGCGCCAGCTTGCGGAACGCCTTGCGGATGTCCTCGGCCGAGGCGGATTTCTTCACGCCTAGGATCTCGTAATAGTCCTTCTTGGGTGTGGTTGCCATTGAGCGCAATCTGGAATCGGGTCAGGGCACGAACCGAGTTTAATTCAGAATCTTTCGCCTCTCCTGATCTTCCACCACTAGCGTCAAATCCTCGGATTCCGGCGCGTCTACGTAGACCGGCAACGGCCGCGCACCGGTCGCGGTCGAGACGAGAACGAGCCATCGCCTTTCGTCCTCGGCGAGGCTCAAGAAATACGTTTCCCCATTGACCTGAAAATCCACGTCGATCCTCCCCACTCTCTATCCACCTGTCATCTTGAGCGAAGTTGGCGTTCGCGAAGCGAACGGCAACGCAGTCGAAAGATCCCTACCTCCATCCGGACCGCCAGCGTCCGAACAAGGTAGGGATCCTTCGACTCCGTGGCTGCGTCGCTTTCGCGAAGCAGCCACTCCGCTCAGGATGACAGTGCAATTACTTCTTTTCCTCTACATCCACGTATTCAGCGTCGATGACGCCTTCGTCCTTCTTCTTGGCTTGACCGTTGCCACTCGGGTCGCCGCCCGCGTTCGCCTCCGGCGTTGGACCAGCGCCCGGTGCCGCGCCCGGTGCCGGCTGGGCTGCCTTGTACATCTGTTCGGCCAGCTTGTGCGACGCTTGGGTCAGCGTCTCGCGCGCCTTGTCCATCTGCGCCTTGTCGTTCGACTCCAGCGCCTTCTTGGCGTCGGCCAGGGCGTTTTCGACATCGCCGCGCTCAGCGCCGGAGATCTTTTCGCCCTGCTCGCGCAGCATTTTTTCGATGTTGTAGACCATGCTGTCGAGCTGGTTTTTAGCCTCGATCGAATCACGTTGCGCCTTGTCCTCAGCCGCGTGCGCGTCGGCTTCCTTGGCCATGCGCTCGACTTCTTCCTTCGACAATCCGGAAGAGGACGTGATCGTGATCTTCTGGTCCTTTTGCGTAGCCGTATCTTTCGCGGTCACGTTCAGGATGCCGTTGGCGTCGATGTCGAACGTCACTTCAATCTGCGGCACTCCACGCGGAGCCGGCGGAATCCCGGTCAAGTGGAACTTGCCCAGAGTCCGGTTCTGCGCCGCCAGCGGGCGCTCGCCCTGCAGCACGTGCACCTCAACCGAGGTCTGACTGTCGGCCGCAGTCGAGAAAGTCTCCGTCTTCTTCGTGGGAATGGTCGTGTTGCGCGGGATCATCGGCGTCGCGACGCCGCCCAGCGTTTCAATAGCCAGCGACAGCGGAGTCACGTCGAGCAGCAGCAGGTCTTTCACTTCGCCGCCCAGCACGCCGCCCTGAATCCCGGCGCCGATCGCGACGACTTCGTCGGGGTTCACGCCCTTGTGGCCCTCTTTGCCAAACAGTTCCTTTACCAGCGCCTGGATGCGTGGCATGCGGGTCTGTCCGCCGACCAGCACTACTTCGTTGATCTTGCTGGTTTCCACACCCGCGTCTTTCAAGCACTGTTTGCACGGACCAACCGAGCGCTGGATGATGTCTTCCACCATTCCTTCGAGCTTGGCGCGCGTCAGCTTCTTCACGAGATGCTTCGGACCGCCCGCATCCGCCGTGATGAACGGCAGATTGATCTCGTGCTCCATGGTGGTCGAAAGCTCGATCTTGGCCCGCTCCGCCGCGTCGCGCAGGCGTTGCAGTGCCATCTCATTGCCCTTGCCGCGCAGGTCGAGCCCTTCGTCCTTCTTGAATTCGTCAATGAGCCAGTCGACGATGCGCTGGTCGAGGTTGTCGCCACCCAGGTGAGTATCGCCATTGGTGGCCTTCACCTCAATCACGCCCTCGCCCACTTCCAGCACCGAGATGTCGAACGTTCCGCCGCCGAAGTCGTACACGGCGATCATCTCGTCCTTCGTCTTGTCGAGTCCGTAGGCGAGCGCCGCCGCCGTCGGCTCGTTGATGATGCGCTTCACTTCGAGGCCGGCAATCTGCCCGGCGTCCTTAGTCGCCTGCCGCTGCGCGTCATTGAAATACGCGGGCACGGTGATGACGGCCTCAGTAACTTTCTCGCCGAGATAGTCTTCCGCCGCCTTCTTCAGCTTTTGCAGAATCAGCGCGGAGATCTGCGGAGGCGTGTGCTCCTTGCCCTGAGCCAGCACGGCAACGTGGTCGCCCGACTGCACGACCTTGTAAGGCACCATCTTGATTTCTTCGGTGACTTCGTTGTAGCGGCGCCCCATGAACCGCTTGATCGAATAAACCGTGTTCTCGGGATTGGTGATGGCCTGCCGCTTCGCCACCTGTCCCACCAGCCGTTCGCCGGTCTTGGTAAAGCCGACCACCGAGGGCGTAGTTCGCCCTCCTTCTTCATTAGCGATCACCTTGGGCTCGCCGCCCTCCATTACTGCCACGCAGGAATTGGTGGTTCCAAGGTCAATTCCGATAATCTTTCCCATAAAACGCTCCTTGTGAATCAGATAAGTGCTTTAAAATCAGTATTAATATGATTGCGCTAAGCACCATGCTAATACTTGAGTGGATTGTTGTCAATGTTTAGATGCGGCAGGACACAGAGAAGTTGCGGCATACTTCTTGTGTTGTCAACGTCTTTGCCTCGCGCGCGGAGTTAGCCAGGGAGATCCGGTTTTCGGCTGACTTGAAGTTCGACCTGGCGTATGTTGGTGGCCTCAGAGCAAGTCGCTTCGAGAACCGGTGGACCGACGAGTCCCGGTTCGATTGGAGATTCGCAACGGGGGACTTCACTATGTTCAGGAGAAACAGCCATAGCTGGAGAAAGGCGGTTCTAGTGTTGTCGTTCGCCGGGCCTTTTTGTTCGGCTCATGCGGCCGACACGACGCCGGCAGAAGTCGTTGCCAAACACCTCGATTCGATTGGCACGTCGGAAGCGCGTACGGCCATTACGTCGCGCGCCATACAAGGCACGCTACGCTTCAAAATTCTGGTCGGCGGCGCCGGCGAATCCGTCGGTAGCTGGGGGCGCGTATCCGAGGGACGCAAGTCCAAGTTCGTGATGAGGTTTGGCAGCGGCGATTGGCGGGGGGAACAATTCATCTTCGACGGCGAGAGGACCTCCTTTGCCGTGGCGACCGCCTCGCACCAGCCTAGCGACCTTGCAAAATTCGTGAGTGCTCAGGACTCCATGGTCAAAGAAGGCCTGCTAGGCGGAGAACTTTCCACGGCCTGGGCCCTGCAAAACCTTGACCCGAGCCGGGGCAGGCTGGAATACCTTGGCCTCAAGAAAATCGACGGTCATGAACTACACGGCATTCAGTACTTCCCGAAGGGTGGCACCGAGATGACCGTCAAGCTTTACTTTGATCCCTCGACTTATCGCCACGTCAAGTCGGTCTATTCAGTTTCGGTCGTGCCCAGTGGCGTTCGAAACGGCATCACGACCAGCGTCGATCAGAAGGAAATCCGCTACACGATCGAGGAGCGCTTTACGGATTTCCAGACCGAAAACGGAATCACGCTGCCCCGGCGTTACGATCTCCAATACACCGAGGAGCTACAGGATGGCACGACTCGTCTCTATGATTGGGATATGACCGCAGACAAGATCCACGACAACATTGGCCTTGACCAGGGGAACCTCCAGATCAAATAGAGCAGCAGGCGCCTGACAAACGCTACTCCATCTCCACCCGCCACAACGGTTCCCCGCCCAGCGAGTGATAGAAACCCCATCCTGCCAGCGCTACCACGCTGAGCAGCGCCAGGATCGACGTCGTCATGTACCACGCGGAGAGGTCGGCGGAGAAAGGAACGTTAGCCATCAGATTCACTGTGAAAATCGCGCAGGCCAGCGGCACGAGTCCGAAGCGCAGGACTATGAGCACCGCAACGGCATAGACGAGAATCAGCGCGGGCATCTCCACTGCCATGTAAGTACTGGTCAGCGCGCGCGGGACCGCGAAGATGGCGACAAATACGATTGCCGCAATCCATTCCTTGCGCAGCAAGACCTTTAGTCCGAACAGCACAAAGAAGAAGACCAGCATGCTCTGGATCGACTGCGGCCATTGCTGCAACCACGCGCCCAGCGCTTCGCGTCCTCCCATTAGGGCTTCGGTCGAGAAGAGCGAGGGCGAAGCGCCCATCCGCATCATGGGGATGTATCGAATCTGGAAAATGAGAATCCAGACCACCCCCAGAATCACGCCGAACAGAATATCGCGGCCTACCAGCGGATCGCGCGCCTGCCCCGACAGCAGCCGGCTCCAGGAGATGATGGTCTGCGGCCAGTGGCGCCGTACCCACGGCTCCACCGCCAGGTACAGCATCCACGTGACTCCCGAAACGAACAGCCCCGTGCTGACCGCGATGATGAAGAGGCCGAGGGTGTCGCCGACGGTAGTGAAGTGACTGCGGCACAGCCACAAGCCAATCTCCAGCCCGAACATTACCGTCGCCAGGCGGAACGCGCCTGCCTTGTCGCCTCGTCCCTGGCGGTAGTTTCTCCGCGCCAGAAAGCCCGCTCCAGCCAGAAGTGAGCCCAGCAGGGCCAGACCGACAATCTTGCTCACCCGCTGGCCGATGGACTTCTTCTCGGTATTGGGCATGCGTTCCGGTTTGGTCCAGTCGCCAATGAGCGAAAAGAAGACCGGCTTGCCATGGAACGCTGCCGCTTCCACGCGCAGCGGACGCGTCGTCCCCGGCCAGCTTCCAGTCCATGCCATGCGCGTGTCGGACGCAGCCAGCGACACCCACGTGGGTTGTGTAGTCTGGAATTTCGATGGATCCAACCCGGAGGCGCTGAAAAGAATGTTCCAGTCGAACGCCACAGGTGTTGCTGCGTTGCTCTTGTCCTCTTGTTTTTGGGGCGGGACTGCCTGGAAATATGTGAGTCGCCCCTGCGGATCGAGTTCCAGATTGATCATGCCCGAGAGCACGGTGGGCGGATCCGTTCTGGTCACGATTCCCGGCGTCAACTGTTGATCACGGAAATCGCTCGCTACCAGGGAGTCGGGGCTTTGCCGGTACCAGTACTGCAGCAGGGAAGGCCGCGCCGCGAGCACCGCGTCCCAGTGTGGCGGCTTGTCGTTCTTCTCCACGTAGTCCTGGAAGTCGCCGTCATACTGGAGGCCGAACACGGTGTCGGTGGGGCGGCCCTCATATCCCAGGCGGGCAATGATTTCGTGAGACTTCTGGGTCAGAACCTCCGGGGTCAGCTCCAGCCCCATCTTTTCCAATGCGCTGTAGTGGAGGTCGAAGTAAGTGGCGAAAGCCAGACCAAGTAGCACGGCTGCCAGGCAAATCACTGCGGTTCGTGGACGCAACCCGGCCGATTCTCCCGCTGCTGCCACCATTTGCGGCGACGGGGTTTCCCCTGCGGCCAGCGCCGCGGCCAGCGGATCGCCGCCCGGCAAGGCCGCAGCGACTGCCAGGGCCGTGGCCGGACGAGCCATAGGCTCAGCATCGAGGCAGCGCAGTATGACCTTCTCTATGATTGGGTCGAGATCTTTTACCACCGACGATGGCCGGCTGGGTGTGTGATCGCCGTGTGCGTGCGCGGCTCCTGCGGTTTTTTCCGCAAAGGCCCGCTTGCCCGTGAACACCTCATACAGCACCAGACCCAGCGAATAAATGTCGCTGCGTGTGCTGACTTCCTTGCCCGCCAGTTGCTCCGGAGCCATGTACGCAGGGGTGCCGCTGCGGATTTCGGTGCCCCGAATATTGTCGGCCACGCCGGCTAGACCGAAGTCCGTGATTACGACCTGTCCCCTCCCATCCAGCATGATGTTGGCCGGCTTCAAGTCGCGATGCAGCACGCCCTTGGCGTGGGCCGCTGCCAGTCCTGCGCAAAGCTGCCGCCCAATCTCGAGCGCTTTATCCTGCGGCAGCCGCCCGATGCGCCGCAGCAGCGAAGCCAGGTCTTCGCCATCGACGTACTCCATGGTGAAAAACGTTTGGCCATCTACATCGCCCACGTCGTACACACGGCAAACATTAGGATGGGAAACCCGCCGCGCGATTCGGACTTCATTGCGAAAGCGATCGAGCAGTCCCTCGTCGCGCGCGGCCTCGTCGGGCAGAAACTTCAAGGCGACGGGTTGGCCGAGCGTCAGGTCGTCGGCGCGATAGACCTCGCCCATGCCGCCTTTTCCGAGCAGCGCGATGATGCGATAACGTGACGCCACCAGACGTCCGGGAAGGAACCGGCCCTCGCTTAACAAGTACTCGGCAGAACTGGAAGGCCGCGACGACGATCGCGACGGGGGCCGCGGAGGCAGGGGCGAGGCCGCGGTGGCGAAGTCGATTGTCGCCATGTCGTCGGTATTCGAAACTGGTTGTCCGCAGGAAGAGCAGAAGCGCGCTGTTCCGGGAACCTCCATGCCACAGGATGTGCAAATCGACATAGGTTTTTCCGCGAACAGTTTACCCGTTTCGCGGCCAGGGAGCGCAACGCCGCGTCATTTGGTACGAATCCGAGATGATCTCTCGCTTGGGTCGTTCCAGGAAATGAAACTGGTGTGCGAAACGTGAAACCGGCGCAGAAGTTGTGGCGACCAACGGCAGCCGCTTACCAAAAGGGCGTTGCTAGGGCTTCGCGGAAGGAGCGGGGGTGGAAGGAGCGTCGGGTTTAGGGCTAACAATGGCTCTAGCACCATCCATTTTGCACTTGTACTCCTTGTCGTCGTCGCGTCGTATGTAGATCCTCTTGTCATGCGGGTCAGCTTCATCGACTCGGTAGTCCACAGTTTGCCCAGCCGCGAATTGCCCGGCCTGGAAAGATCCGCAATCGTCGATCTGATAGACCATGCCGTCCCCCTTCAACTCAAAAAGCTTGTGTTTGCCGGAGAATCCGGAGGGGTAATATCTTGTGCTCCAGCCGGTGATCGTTCCGTGTTGATAGGTGTGGGCTGTCTGACCGGCCATCATTGCGGCCGTGAGCAGAACGAAAAGGGCAGGTCGAAGTATCGTCATCGGATTCATAGTTGTTCATTCGCCGAACTTCATTCCCAGAAGATTGGGTTGCGGGGGCAAACTCCGTAGAGTCAAGTCCATCATCCCTTCCCAGTCGGCTCCACTGACGGTCAGGATAACGGCATCGCTTGATCCCGTGGAACCGCGGGCCACCGCACTAGTGCGCGTCAGAAGGAGCGTCGGTCTTATCGTCCTCGGCAGTCTTGGCACCCTCCATTTTGCATTTGTATTCCTTCCCGTTGTCGTGAAGGATGTAGATCCTTTTGTCAGCAGTATCTACGCGGTAATCTACGGCTTGCCCAGCAGTGAATTGCCCAGCCTGGAAAGCGCCGCAGTCGTCAATCTCGTAGACCAGGTCTGCGGTTTTCAATTCGTAGACTCTCGTGCGGCGGCGGACTCTTTGGCCGTTACCTGCGTTGCGAATATCGATCCGGGTGTCCCAGCCCGTGATCGTTCCCTTCTGATAGGTGTGCGGTGTCTTGTCGTCGCCGACTCCAATCGTTGCCACTAGCAGAACGAAAAGTGCTGCGCCGGTCATCATCCATCGATTCATAGGTTTCGCTTGTTGAACTTGATTGTGGAAGCGTCGGTTGTCAAAAGCATAGTTCCAGAAATTTCACCGAATAGACTATCACTTTCGATTAACATCGAAGCGATGACCTCACCCTTGGCCCGCTGGCTGCGGGATCCTCTATTTCTTTTATGCCTTGCGGCAGGTTTGCTCGCCTTCGTTGTTCAGTCCGGCGAATTGGGAAGTGCCGACACCATGCACCGCTTGCAGACCACGCACTGGCTCTGGACTTCGCAACCGCAGGTGTTTCCCAACGAGTATCCCGAGTTCGGACTGCACGGCCGCGGTGGCCGGATCTTCAGCTGGTACGGCATAGGCCAATCACTGCTCCTGCTGCCTGCGGACCTGGTTGGCACGTGGATCGCGCACTGGCCCATCTTTTCTGAGTACGAAGATGATCCGGCCGTGCGTAGCATCATCGTTAGTTACAGTACGAACATTCTGGTAAGCGTGCTGACAGTGCTGGTTGCGTTCCGCCTGCTGAGCCAACTGCGTTTCAGCGTGAACGAATCGGTTGCCGGCGTTCTTGCGCTGCTGTTCTGCACCACGCACCTGCACTACACCCAGAACATGCAGGAGAACAACTACATCATGCTGCTGACTCTGGTGGGATTCTCCTTCCAGTTTGAGTGGCTTCGCACCGACAGTATCCGTGCGCTCTTGCTCGGGTCAACCGCGCTTGGACTCAACCTTTTGACACGGGTGACGACTGGTCTCGATCTGGTGGCAGCCGGCTTCTTCCTGCTGACCGTGCTGTGGTTCGAGCAGGTTCGCGGACGAGACCTGTGGCGGAGGCTTCTGGCCTACTGCAAGATTGCCGTGCCGGTCTATGCTCTCTTTGCGATCGTCGAACGTCTCTACAGCTTCTACCGCTTTGGGTCGTTGACCCAGACCTACATTCCGATTTTCGCGCGGGAGCAGCG
Source organism: Candidatus Sulfotelmatobacter sp. (assembly GCA_017883385.1). GTDB lineage: Bacteria > Acidobacteriota > Terriglobia > Terriglobales > Acidobacteriaceae > Sulfotelmatobacter. The sequence goes on along the minus strand of JADGNQ010000054.1, from coordinate 9,625 downwards.
CCTGCAGGACCCAACCCTGCCCGCAAACTTCCCCTGGAGCACGCCTTTTCATGAAGGAGTTCTGGGCGCGCTGTTCAAGCCCGAGAAGTCGATCTTCTTATTCGATCCACTTCTCGTGCTCGCCGTAGTACTGCTGGCACTTTTGTGGAAGCGTCTCAGTCCGGAAGTCCGCGCCTACGGAGCGACTTCACTCCTACTCCTGGCAGGCTACATCAGCTTCTACGCACGCTACACCTATTGGGCGGGCGACTTCGCCTGGGGCGATCGCTACGTTTCGACCGCAGCAGAATTTGTGGTGCTCATCGCCATACCCCTGCTCCTGCGTTATCGCGCGAATCTGAGCCCATGGATCTGGCGCGGCGGAATCGTTCTTATCGGCGCCAGCCTCGTCATTCAGATCGCGTCGCTCGCCTTCTGGCTGCCGATCGAAATCTATCAGATGGAGACGCTCGGCCATCCCACCTTCGTGATTGCGCTGCGCTTCAAGAACATCGCCGCCTTCGCGCTGGGCAAAATGGACGCATGGGGCCTGAACACGGAGGCCATGACCCAGGATCCCTGGGATTACGTCCACATCACCACGTGGAATTTCCTGCCGTTCCTGCTGCGCCGCGCCGGAGCGGCTCCGGCTTGGGTGGTGCGAACTGCGTTTGGGATATGGGGCGCGGCGCTCGCGGCCCTCCCCTATATTTTGTGGCGGCTGTACGCTCAGCTTCTAGTGGGGCCGCCCCCATCTGAGGATTGATCGAACCGATCCGGGCGAGGATGATGTCTACGAGAATCCGCGGATGCACGCCCTGCACCTGTGAGTTACTCTGCTGAGTTACTCGACCGTGACCGACTTCGCCAGATTCCTGGGCTGATCCACGTCACAGCCGCGGCGTACGGCGATGTGATAGGCCAGCAACTGCAGAGGGACGATCTCCAGAATCGGCGACAACTCTTCGGGCGCGGGCGGAATGTATAAAACGTGATCGGCCGCTTCCTTGATTTCTTCGTCCCCTTCGGTGGCCAGCGCGATGACAACCCCGGACCGCGCCTTCACTTCTTTCAGATTCGAGCATGTTTTCTCGTAGCGCGTCATCGAGCCCGGATTGTTCACGTCTCTGGTCGCGATCACGACCACCGGCAGGTTCTCGTCAATCAGTGCGTTGGGACCGTGTTTCATCTCGCCCGCGGGATATCCCTCGGCATGAATGTAGGAAATTTCTTTCAGCTTGAGCGCACCTTCGAGCGCGATCGGATAGTGAATCCCGCGCCCCAGAAATAAAAAGTCATGCACTTTCTGGTACCGTTTGGCCAACTCATCGCAGGCTTCGTCGTGCGTCAAAATGATTTCGAGCTTTCCCGGGATGTGCGTCAGTTCCTGTACTGCGGCGCGGGCCTGTTCCGCAGTTATCGTCCCGCGCACCTGCGCCAGGTACATGGCGAACAAATACAGGGCCGTCAGCTGGCATGTAAAAGCCTTGGTCGAAGCGACGCCGATCTCCGGCCCGGCATGCGTATAAATCGTGCCCGCCGCCTCGCGCGTGATCATCGATCCCACCACGTTGCAGATGGCGAGCGTCTTCGATCCCTTGCTCTTGGCTTCTCTCTGCGCGGCGATCGTGTCGGCCGTTTCTCCAGACTGCGAAATCACCAGTGTGATCGTGTCTGGTTCGACAATCGGAGTGCGATAGCGCCACTCGCTGGCATAGTCCACTTCCACCGGCACACGCGCCAGCGTCTCAATCATGAACTTGCCTGCTTGCCCGGCGTGCCAGCTCGTTCCGCACGCCAGGATATTGATCTTTCTTGCGGCGCGCAGCTCCGCCTCGGTAATCTCGATCTCGTCCAGGAAGATGTGTCCCGTGTCCTGCGATACCCGGCCCAGAGTCGTGTCGCGTACGGCGCGCGGCTGCTCGTAGATTTCCTTGAGCATGAAATGCTTGAAGCCGCCCTTCTCCGCCATGATCGGATCCCAGGTCACATGCTGCACCTGGCGCTGAACCGGTCTTCCGTCAAAGTCGGACAGATGCACGCCGTCCGGGGTCACGACAGCCAGGTCGCCGTCGCCCAGAAAGAAAATGTCGCGCGTGTGATACAGGATGGCGGGCACGTCTGAGGCGACGAAGTATTCGTCATTCCCCAGCCCGATTACGGCCGGAGGTCCATTCCGCGCCGCGACAATCTTGTTCGGATCATCGGTGGAGATCACGGCCAGTGCAAAGACGCCAGTGAGCTGCTTTACCGTCTGCCGCACTGCCTCTTCCAAGGAGGGACGCCGGCTGTTTCCCGCCTTCATGGAATATTTCTCGACCAGGTGGGCAATGATCTCGGTGTCGGTTTCGGTCGTGAACTTGTGCCCTTCTTCGATCAGTTTCTTCTTCAGGCTGAGATAGTTCTCGACGATGCCGTTATGCACGACGACGATCTTTCCTGTGCAGTCGCGGTGGGGGTGCGCATTCTCTTCCGTGGGACGCCCGTGCGTGGCCCAGCGTGTGTGCCCAATGCCATACGTGCCGTGAAGCGGGTTCAGGCGAATGACTTCTTCCAGATTCCGCAGCTTGCCCTCGGCGCGCCGGATCTGCAGCCCGTCCGCGTCGCCGGCTACCGCGATTCCCGCCGAATCATAGCCGCGATACTCGAGCCGGCGCAGGCCCTCAATGATGATGGGGACGACACTTTTCTTGCCAACGTAGCCGACAATGCCGCACATGTGGAAACCTCGATGGATTCCCCGTCGATGCCTTACTCGGCGAGGGAGAAACGGAATTCTTCAATTACGGGGTTGGTGAGCACTTCGCGGGCGATCCGCTCGACTTCCGCCTGGGCCTCTTCGCGCGACAGGCCCCCGTCGAGCGCGAGTTCGAAATACTTTCCCTGGCGAACGCTCTCCAGACCCTTGTAGCCCATCTTCTTGAGTGCGCCCTGAATGGTTTTACCCTGGGGGTCGAGAACGCTTTTCTTGAGAGAGACGTAGACGTAGGCTGTCATAAAAGAATCATTATACGTGACGGTCCTGGTGATGGCCCTCGGACCTGAGATCCGACGTCCGAGGTACGACGTGCGCACTACTTCGCCAGCCTGCCCAGCTTCTCATCCAGATCGGCGAGCGCGTCTTCCATCAACTTTCGGTGCCGCGGATTTCGGCTCGTCTGCAACTGCTGAAGTACTTGCTGACGGGCGAGCCGAAGATTCTCGCTCTCACGAAAAACCGCCGCTTCGTGCGTACTCATCCTTGGGCGAGGTTGGCTCGACTTCTCGGCCGCCTCCGCCTGCTGAGCTTCGACCGATTTGCTCTCCCAGCCTCTGGCCACGTGGTCATTATAGTTCTCCGGTTCCGTCGCGCCCGCGCAGTCAGACCCGCCGGCCAGGGAACCGACCGCCCGGTCGGAGAACGATTTTCTTGTGGGGCAAGCGATGTTCTGAAAACCGGCAAGAACAGAAAAAGCACACATCGTTTGACTCTGTGCGTATAATCCACTGTGCTCGGTAGTAGTAACGTCGCCTTTTGAGGGGGAGGCGGCGTAGGGGAGTTGTTTTTTTGTGGGCCCCTCAAACGCTCTACGCTTGAAATTTGAATTGTCGCTCTACCCCGCGCCTCGAAATGTGGCTGGGGTGCCCTCTTTCCCCACCCACCGCGATCATCGTCAGTCCCGGCTGCTCTCTTCTCTCCGCGTCCTTCACAGTTCCGTTGCCCTCGCTGGCTCACCGCATCCCTCCTCTTCAAGTGAGGTGAGTCCTGTATTCCGAAGAGCTGAAATTGACGTGTCGAATCGCAGTGGGGCAGGGACCGGCGAGAATCCCGTTATCCATCTTGCACACCTGGCTGCGAACGACAGGCGACTGACTGAGGTCTCCCACGATGCCGACTGATCGCCCCGACGCCGGCAAGTTGATTCCCTTCGTGGACCCCGAAGCCTTTACCAATCCGGAGAAGATGCTCGGTGCCTACTTCAGTTCGTCCACCGTGGGACTATGCATTCTCGACTCTGACCTTCGGTATCTCGCGATCAACAATAGGTTGGCGGAAATCAACGGCATCCCCGCTCCCGACCACTTGGGCAAGACCGTACGTGAAGTTCTAGGAAACTTTGCCGATGTGGCGGAGCCCGAGCTTCGACGCGTCTTTTCCACGGGGGAACCGTTTGTGGACTTCGCGGTTTCCGCCATGCTCCCTGCAAGAGGAGAACTCGTTCACTGGATTGCGCACTCCTTCCCCATCAAAGATGGAACCGGAATCATCGCTCGAATCGGCGTCGTCGTGGTCGAGGTCGCTGGGCAAGAAAAACCGGAAGAGCCACTCCAGGACATTGGCGGAAAACTGCGCAAAGAGACGGACCGACTGCAGATGCTGTTGGATGTGAGCGCGATCCTGGCGGCGAATTGGGACATGCATCAGGTGTTTCCACGAATTTAGGCGCGCATCCGCCGCGTGCTGCGTCAGGAATACGCCGGCTTCGAGTTACACGATGCCAACACCGGGCTTCTGGTCCGCCAGGCTGAAGATTTTCCGTTAGGAAAAGGGTTGCTTTCGTCCCTCCCCATCAGCGCCCACAACAGTCCTGGTGGCCGCGCTCTGCGAGAGCGCACCCCGCTGATTTTCTCGAAGGAGCAGATGCTCGGTTTTAAGGCGGACATTGCAAAGGCCTTTCTGGCGGAAGGATTTCAATCCCTGTGTTGCCTTCCTCTTTTCCGGCCCAACGACGCATTGGGAGTTCTTGTGCTAGGCAGCACGCGGGCAGACGCTTTTCAGCCCGAGGACCTGACTCTTCTCAATCAAGTCGCCGCTCAGTTCGCCATCGCTCTGGAAAACAATCGAGCCGCAGCCGAAATCGAAACTCTAAAACAGCGCCTTTCGGAAGGCCGGAAATATCTGGAGGGCGAGATTCGCTCCCAGGGCCACTTTGCCGAAATCGTGGGCGACAGTCCCGCTCTCAAGCAAGTACTCGACCAGGTGGCAACGGTCGCCGCCAGCGATGCGACTGTCTTGATTCTGGGGGAGACCGGCACCGGCAAGGAACTGATCGCCCGCGCCGTCCACCGATTGAGCCGCCGCAAGGACGGTAGTTTCATCAAGCTCAATTGCGCCGCTATTCCTACGGGCCTGTTGGAGAGCGAAATGTTCGGCCACGAAAAAGGCGCTTTCACCGGCGCCGTAAGTCAGAAGGTCGGGCGCATGGAGCTCGCCGACGGCGGAACTCTCTTCCTTGACGAAATCGGCGAAATCCCTTTCGAACTTCAGCCCAAGCTTCTGCGCGTGCTTCAGGATCAGGAGTTCGAACGCCTCGGCAGCAACCGTACGATCAAAGTGAACCTGCGCCTGGTTGCGGCGACGAATCGGGACTTGGCCGAGGGCATCGCGCAGCGTGAATTTCGCAGTGATCTGTTCTACCGTCTCAGCGTGTTTCCCATCCACGTGCCTCCCGTGCGCGAGCGCCGCGAGGATATTCCACTGCTGGTCCGCTACTTCGTTCGCAAGTTTGCTCAGCGCATGGATCGCCATATTGAAACTGTTCCCAAGGAAACCATGAAAGCGCTGACCGAATGGCACTGGCCGGGAAACGTTCGCGAACTTGAAAACCTGATGGAACGCTCCGTCATTCTGAGCGAGGGCCATGCCCTGCGTGTCCCTTTGTCGGAACTGCGAAGGGAAAGCCCGGCCCCGGTTTCCCCGCCGGATCACACTTTGGATAATGCCGAACGAGGGCACATCATCCGCACTCTCCGCGAAACTGGAGGCGTCTTGTCTGGACCCGGTGGCGCTGCCCATCGCCTGGGTCTGAAGCGCACTACCCTCCAATCGAAGATGCAGCGCCTGAAAATCACACGCCAGAACTACTTGAGTTCTTAAACAAGCGCCTCCCAGCTGTTGTTGCGCCCAATCTGCCGGGTGCGCCTGTCTCGCGTCCCTTTGCGGGACAGGCTGTCCTAAGCGAAGTGGGAGGGTTGGGCCTTTTCGCGCTGAGAACCAAGGGTCCGCGGCACACTCGCGATTGACGGCTAATCGGCAGTTTGCCGAGGTCCCGGCACTTCCCTCGCAGCAGACTCTGAGTTTGCTGTTTTGGAACTCGTTCCAAACAGGGAAGTTCCCGCCTTCCCCGCCCCCGGACCATTATGGAACACCACGTGCATCATGCTTGGCTTACTCTGCCTCTGGCCGATGCAAGTTATCCCCCTCGACCTCGCAGATACGGCTCCTGCTTACAGACAGAAATCTTCCCGGCGTACTTGCCGATTTTGTGGAGTCATAGAAGTGTTGTTAACCAGTAGATATCAGCAGTTAAACCCTGGCGTTGCGGGCCGGGTTCTCGATACGTCCGCAGCCTTGCCAAAACCACAACCCTGCCGCCCCGCCAGCGATCATTCGAGCCTCAACATGGGATGGAGCACGTCGCGGATTGAGCAACCGTTGCCCAGCGAAACAGACGCCCGCCACTTGGCCAGCCCGGATTTTCAACCCGCTCCGGCGACTCACCCGCAGGAGGTCGATCCTCTCTACTTGTTTGCGTGTCACCTCGAGTGGGAGCGGCGGGAAGAGCCCAGCGCCGCCTGGGAACTGCTTGCGGCCGCAAAGAGTTCGCACGGCGATACCCGTGCCCACGCCCGCGCTCTGCTCTCCAGTTCGCATCATCTGGGAGGAGCGGGACTGGCATCAGCTTCGGAGTGCACTGCCAGGCAAAAGAGGTCCGCCGCAACGGAGGCAAACATGAAAGCGCCCTATGGGCTTGACATCATCGACAACTGTGCTGAGTGCACGACCACCAAAACCGGCTTCTTCTGCGGATTCTCCAATCCCGCACTGGAAGCGCTGAATCAGATCAGCCACAAGAGCATTCTCCCTGCCGGAGCGATCCTGTTTGTCGAAGGGCAGAGCCCTCGCGGCATGTTCATGCTGTGCTCGGGCAAAGTGAACCTCTCCACCACCTCGCGCGAAGGCAAGATTCTCATTCTCAAAACCGCCGCAGCCGGAGAAGCTCTCGGCCTTAGCGCTGCGATTTCGGGAGTGGGTTACGAAACTACCGCCGAGACCGCGACTCCGTGCCAGTTGAACTTCGTGGATCGCAAGCACTTCCTGGAGATGATGCAGTCTCACAGTGAAGTGGGTGTCCACACCGCACATTGTCTGAGCCGCGATTTCCAGTCAGCCTATCGCGATATCCACGATCTTGTGCTTACCCGTTCTTCCGCGGGCAAGCTGGCGAGACTGCTCTTGTCCCGCTCTCCGGCGCAGGCGCAGGACATCGAAGACCTCGAGATTCGTATCCAGTCCTCGATGACTCATGAAGAGATGGCACAGCGCATTGGTTCCTCCCGTGAAACCGTTACCCGCCTCTTGAGTGATCTGAAGAAAAAGCAGTTGATTCGTCTGGATGGCCCCACGCTGGTCATCCGGAATCGCGAAGCATTAGAGGCCTTGGCAGTTTAGCCTTCCCCCTGGGACTGGAGGACGGCCACTTTTTCAGCTGTCCTCCAGAGTTGTCCTGAACACTACTCCGCCACTGCTTTGGGAGGAGATATCGATGTATACGGGTACTCTGATTAGCGATCTGCTGGCCACGGTGGAAAGAGCGGAGAATTCCGCGAGGCCGCCGCAACCCCGGAGCCCCGAACGCCTGAACACGCGTGCCCGCGCCTTCGGGACTGAGCGGCAGGCTGACGCTTTCCACTCCAGAGGTTCAAGCTCAGAGTCCGAACAATTCCCGCAGTCGTTTGGTTTGAGCCCGGCTCACGGGTATCTCGGTCTGCTTCTTGTCGTCCATGCGCAGTTGGTAGGAGCTCTTGAACCAGGGAACGACTTCACGGATACGGTTGATATTCACCAGGTAGGAGCGGTGCGCCCGCCAAAAAAGATTCGTGTCTAGCGCCGCCAGCAGTTCTTCCAGGGTCCGGCAGTTCGATTGGCCTTCCATGCCGGCCGCTCCCCCGGTCACCACTGTAATCACTCCGTCTTCGATCCACGCATAACAGATGTCTTTCTGGTCCACCAGAAACATGCGCCCGATCGCCTTGAGTAGAATCTTCGAGGCTGGCTGTTTCTGGGACTCGATCATCCGCACGAGCGTCTCGATCTTGTCCGCTGGCGGGCCGTCGGCGTCCTGCTTGACCCGCGCCTTCTGGATCGCCTGCGCAACCCGCTTCTTGTCGAAAGGCTTCAGCAGATAGTCGACCGCGTTCACCTCGAACGCCTTTACCGCATATTGATCAAACGCGGTGGCAAACACGATCTTGGGCAGCGGAATCTTTTTGTCGAGCAGCTTCTTGATGACACCGAAGCCGTCGAGTCCGGGCATTTGCACGTCGAGGAAAACCAGATCGGGACTGTGTTCCTTGATCAGGTTGACGGCTTCCAGGCCATTCTTGCCCTGGGCCACGACATTTACGTCGCCGGTATTCTTCAGCAGGTAAGCGAGTTCGTCGCGGGCAAGTTGCTCGTCGTCCACAATTACCGCGGATAAAGGCATCGCTGCTCCGGAAACAGGCAAGGGGACCACTGCCCTGAGTATAGTAGCCCGATTTTTCCGGCGCAACGCAGGCTTCCCTCTGTGATCTCCGTGTCCTCTGTGGTTAAGGCTTTGCTCACTGATTCTGCTTCATCATCCCGCCCATATCGAACTTCTTGTAATCTGCAGGAATCTCGAACAGGCTCGCGGGCTGCGATCCTTCTTTGATGTTCTGCAATTCACCGCCATTGTTCTTGCCTTCCCACTTCACCGGAAAACGCAACTTCGAATCCATCCACATCGAGCCGGCTTCCCCACTCGAGTTCGTCCCTTCATACTTCACCGTGCTGCGTCCGTTCACCGTTTCGCTTCCGACCTTGTGGCAGGTGCCTCCCTTGTTCCGGGCCTGTTGCAGCCACTCCGAGCACGCGTTCTCGACGTCGCCGGTCTTGAAGAAGTGGAACATTCCCTTGCTCTCCATCATTTTCGTTGGCATTTCCATGTACATGTGCTGCTGGTCCATCAGTACGATCCAACTCTCGTGGGTGAGATCGAAGATGACCGCTCCACCGCCGCGGGGATCCCGCGAGTCTTGAGCGTCGAACCGCACCTTGTCTTTGCCAAAATAAACTTTGGTCGGGCCTTTGCCCTGTTTCTGGCGGGCGGTGTCGACAACGTCGGCGGAGAATTCGGTTTGCGCCAAGGCAACGCTGGCCACCACCAGCAACGCAACGAAACCTGCAATTCGGATCATCGATCGAAGCACGGCAGTCTCCTTGAATAACGTCGGCTACTCCGACGCGAGTGAGGGCACGGAAGGAACAGCGCGAAAAGCATAGCAGAAGTCTACCGCGCGTCCCAGAGGGCCCGAACACGAATGCCCGAACACGAATCATTACGGGTTAGGTTTGGAAGTCAATGCCCGTTTCGTCCCTGCGGCTTCGAAGCATCCTGCGCGATCCATTTCGACAGGAACGTGCTGGCATGTTCTTGAAAGCCAAGCTTGCGGTATAGCTGCAACGCCGCGGAGTTCTGCTGCACGACCTCCAGGTGAAGCGTGCGAACCCCGTCCGCTCTCGCTGCCTCTTCCACAACGGCCATCGTTTCGCGGCCCCAGCCCCGCCCGCGATATTCTTCACACAAGTAAAACTCGTCGACAAAGGCGTCCCGCCCCAGCCACTCCAGGCTGTACCCGAAGC
>JADGNQ010000400.1 GCA_017883385.1 Candidatus Sulfotelmatobacter sp. | reverse complement strand
CTCGCCAGCTCCAATATACAGAACTGAGACGAATTGAAATGCACCCTTTATCGGGGGTTGCTGTTGATATGCCACGCGCCAAAAGCTTCGACAGAAGGCTCCGGATGAGCGTTTCAGCATTGTCACTACGGATTTTTCGACAGCCATCTGCCGCGTTGTACAGAGGAGTCAGTTTCCACATAGTCATAGGTTTGGGCTGAGGCCGGGAACTTCACACGTCATTTCGCGAGTGCGGAACAATGACCGGCGACCAACTTCCATGTACCCTGCTTCACCCACGTATTCGTGCACATTACGCTTCGTGCACGATGCTCGCCATGATAGAGGGAGTCGTAGGTATCCGTGAAAGTCGCGATAGCCGTGTTGCCATAGGCGCGAACCTTGAGGTCGCTCATTTCCGCCTTGTTGGTCTTGTTGGCTTGCGGGTCGCTCATGTCCTTGAGGATGGACGCCTCGGTGTCCCAGGCTCCCCAACTGCTTCCACCGGTGTAATCGTCGGCGTAGTATTGCTTCACAAATGAGGGATCAGTGCGAGGTCCGCCTTGACATCCTCTTGTTCGAGGCGCGTGACCTCCGCAACAGCGCTACCAATCCCTGATTTCTGTGTCTGAGCAAATACCGTGGATACAAGGGTCGCGGCAGGAAGCAGAACCGCGAGCAGGAACAAACTCTTCGACCTCATACAGATCTCTCCTAGTTGCAGCAAGTAAGTTATTACGGCTCTTCACAAGAATCTGACGGAGGGCGCATTTTAAGCGGCTTTCTGAAAAGCGACGAATTCCGTCTTGGTGGCGGCCAAGCGCTGTGCCTTTAGCAGCAAGTAGTCGAGATCGCGGTAGCCACGACCTCGACGCAATAGGGCTTTGATGTTTCCATTAATCGCTTCCACCACACCCAGGGGAACTTTGGTCCGGCAGTAGTTCAAGATCCCCTCCAGATGATTCAGCAGCATCCGTGCCAGTTTCTCCATGGGCTTGAGCCGTTGCCAGCGCAGCTGGTCGATCCAGTTCTGTAGGTAGCGCAGCATGGCTCCTTCGTAGGTGTAGCTCCACAAGCGGTCCAAGCTCTCCTTCAACAGATAGGCCTTCATCACCCGGCGGTTGAGTGCGAACAGTGCATTGAGTTGCCGTTTCTTGTTGGTGCTCAGATGAACCCAGCGGGTCAACCAGAGCCAGTGCTTTCCCTTGATCAAATCGCGGGCCGCGCCACCCTTGCGAAAGAATTCCGCTTTCCTCACCTCGGAAACCGCTTCGTTGGCATGCTTCATGACGTGGAACTTGTCGTAGATCAGACGGCACTGCGGAGCCCACTGCTCCAGGCTCATCCGATACGGTTCGTGCATATCCACACAGGCCGCCTGAATGGCGCCGCGCTGAAAAGCACTCAGCTGGGTCTGGAAAAACTCGTCCAAAGTTTCCTTCTTCCGTTCCCTCCCGAACCACAGTGGCTCCCCCGTCTGCAGATTGCTCACCACCGTGAGAAACTTCTGTTTCTTCCCCAGATAGATCTCGTCCATCCCCATCTGCCGCAACGCCGGCTTCCTTCGCCCCGCTGCCCAGCGCTGCAGATAACGCAGATCGATAGCTCGCACCGTGCTGCTGGCCAGTCGAAACTGTCGCGCTACGCGTCGCACCGCCGCACTCTCGCAAGCCAACCCCACGGCCTCTTCAAAGCGCTTGCTGAACGGCGCCTTGCTTGGCAACTGCGGCACCTTCTCCGTCTTCACCCCACAGTCCGGGCAACGCACCCGGTACAACTCCACCACCACCGTCGTGCGAAACTCGAAACAGGGCAGGTCCCGCACTTCTCGCTCGTAGGTGTCATAGGCTTCGGTCAGCTTCCGCCCGCAACCCGAACACACCAGTTTCCGGTTCCCACGCTTGCGCCGAACCCACAGCGTCAACGTTTTCAAGGGTTCGTTCACTTCGTCTCGGTAGACCTTATACCCAGGCCACCCCAGTACTTTGCTCCAATCGGATTCCCTCATCCTCTGGAGTGTAACCAGAGTCCCCAAAAACCAAAACCCTCATAAAATCGGCGTGGGTTACAGATTCTCGCTCACAGCCCGAACTCCTCGCTCCACTCGCCGATTTGCGATCAAGAACACACAGGTGCTTCGCCCCTTCGAGGTAGTCCGATCAGTCTCTCCCGGGAGAGCGTTGAGTATGCGGACGGGATTTTCGGTAATGACAAGGCACGGTTAGCGCCGCCGGATGACGTAGCTAGAAGTAGATGCCGAAGCCGAACTGCGGGCCGTTCAGGGTCTGACTGACCTTTAGGGTTCCGAGCTGCGGCACGGAATCAGAAACGCTGAAATGCAGGACACCGTAGCCCATGGTCAGTCCGAAGTGTTTCGCGAACTGCCAGTCGGCGGTGCCCAGAACCGACCAATCGACGTCGGCGCCAACCCCGAAGCCGCCGCCTTGGGCATTCACCTTGGCAGTCCACTTCTTGGAAAGCTGCCGGTTCCACAGCACGCCGATGAGGGGATCCCAAACTCCGGGCTTGCGCTTGAACGAAGGGAAAGTTCCCAGTGTGATGTCGTAGTCGAGAGCGAGACGGCGGAATCCGCCCGTGAAGTAGAAGTCGCGGTAAAACTTGTAGCCAACCAGACCGCCGGCAAAGATGGCGTTGACATCGACGTTCAGGTGCGGCGATGTGCGGGACGCGGTCATTCCGCCCCACATGGCGTTCGCTTCCCCGTACCACTTGTCCTTCTGGATGGTGAAGCCGAACAAAGCAGCGCCGTTCAACGAAGAGTTAGTGTTTCCCGATCCGCCTCCCGGGATGAATGTCCCGGCTTGTGCCTTACTATTGCTGGATTGCCGCGCAGTCAGCTCAAATCCCCACCGCCGTTGCGCTGTGTCGCTCACCGTGACCGTAATGGTCGTGGTGCCGAAGTGGTTCGCCAGTTGCTTCGTTTCGATCGGGAGTATTTATGAAGTCCTTGCTTGCAATCGCTGTTGGTATGGTGCCTCTGTTAGCCGCCGGCGCCTGGCCCG
>JADGNQ010000399.1 GCA_017883385.1 Candidatus Sulfotelmatobacter sp. | reverse complement strand
GTGCGCCCGCTGGCCGTGTCCTCAAGGAATAAAGAATGAAACGTACCGGCGAATTCGGCGAGAGGAGCCTCGCGTTCGCTATTGCGCACCACGTAGCGCCCGTCCTGCGAGGCCAACTGCCCGGCCTTCGGAAACACTACGAAAGGCGCCGCATGAGCGGCGCATCCGAAGGCGACGACCGCCACAACACACAGTATTGCTCGATGCAAAAACATCCGGCGAACGCGCATAGCTGGCCCCTGCCGTCATTCCAACACAGGCCGCGGATTCCGCTGTGCCGCCGCTCACACCGCCAGTGTTACCAAAGGTTGGCACCCCAGTAACCCCAGCCACCTTTTCTCCGTGCTATACTCTTCTTGACGCTTTTCTCGCGGTTTGCTCGTGACGCGGTGGTCCCACGTTGGATCAGATTCATCTCCGCCTTTCCTGCCCGCCGTTTAGTTCCAGCGCCAAATAAATCAGCTCCAAATGAACAATGAGAGCGGCATGGAAGCTTCACGTGTGTGTACTGTATCGACGTGTATTTCGACAGGCCCCTCCAGAAAGAACAACCTAGAATGACAGCATTTACCGAACTGCCCTTGTCTGCTGCCCTGCAGCAGAAGCTCGAGGCAGGCCAATTCATCACCTTAACGCCCATCCAGGAACAGGCTATTCCGCCCGCGCTTGAGGGCAAAGACGTAATCGGCACCGCCCAGACCGGCACCGGCAAAACACTCGCCTTCCTGATTCCGGTCATCGAGATGCTCCGCCGCGAGCCCTCGCCTCACGCCAGCGCCCTGGTGCTTCTGCCCACGCGCGAACTGGCCATGCAGGTCCACGAAGCGTACGAGAACCTGCGCACCAAGACCATGCCCAAAGCCGCGCTGGTCATCGGCGGCGTTGCCGAGAAGGCCCAGATCCAGGGTCTGCGCGCCGGATCGTCCCTCATCATCGCCACTCCCGGTCGCCTGCAAGACCTCACCGACCGCAAGTTCGCCGACCTGCGTCAAATCAAAATTCTCGTCCTTGACGAAGCCGACCGCATGCTCGACATGGGATTTCTCCCGGCCATCCGCCGCATTCTGGCGGTGCTGCCCAACACCCGTCAGACGCTGTGTTTCTCTGCGACGCTCGAGCAATCCGTCGCCGTCCTTGTGCACGAGTACATGCGCAATCCCGTACGCGTAGCTCTGGGTTCGGTCCTGAAGCCAGCCGAAAGCGTAGAACTGAAAGCCTACGAAGTTCGGCCTGGAGAAAAGCTCGACGTCCTCCGCAAACTTCTGTACGACGAAAAAGGACAGACCCTCATCTTCACCCGCACCAAGCGCGGCGCTCAGCGCCTTGCTCAAGAGTTGGTCCGGGACGGATTCACCGCCGCCGTCATTCACGGCGACCGTACCCAATCCCAGCGCAACGGAGCCTTGGGCGGATTTCAGGAAGGCCGTTTCCAGGTGCTGGTCGCGACCGACATCGCTTCTCGCGGCTTGCATTGCGACGACGTTGCGCATGTCATCAACTACGACCTGCCCAAGATGGCCGAGGACTTCATCCACCGTGTCGGCCGTACCGGACGCGCCGGATTGAGCGGACGCGCCACCACCCTGGCCGCCGGCGTCGAAGTCGTGGAACTCCGCAACATCGAGCGCACTTTAAAGTTGCACATCGAACGCATGCAGATGGACCCGTCGGGCACAGCGCAGCCCAAACGCTTCGTGCAAAACACCCTGGCGTCGCGCACACTAACCGCGCTGCCCGGCGAAGTTTTTGTCTAGGTTTTCGTTTGAATTAGAGAAGAACCGGGTGCCCCATTTCTCGCGTCCTTTGCGAGAATTGGGGCTTTTGACTTTCTCCCGTGTCACGAGAGAAATGGGGAAGTCCTCCCGGAATGTCTAGCGGTCTATCTTATCGAATGGTATGGACACAACAACCGGCCCGGGCTCGTCCTCCGCGCCGATGCGGAACAGCGCCGCTTGCGCCTCCGCATGCTCCCGCAGTTCCTGCATCTCGTCGACCACGCCGCCTTCGGGCTTGTCCTGCTTGCGCTGAACCCTGCGCTCTGCTTTGTCCCGCTGTTTCTGTTGCCGGGTTTGCTCTTTCTGGCGTTTAGTAAATGTTGACCGTCCTCGTGGCATTCACAATTCCTCCGTGTCTTGGCTTGCTGTACTGGCCTTTTCGGGCTGAAAACTGGCGTCCCGGCGGCGAAGAAAATCGACTGCTCAGGACACTCTCTGCCGTAGGGAACCGGCCTCCCGATCTCTCAATCGCGAAGCCGCAAAATGGCAGTAGTCTTCGAGGTTAAGTATTTCAAGTATACCCTAAGTTTTACCCCCATTCTTGCTGTCGCTTCACGCCTCAACCTGCCATGACCAATCCTTGCCGCCCACATAGGACTCTATCCGTGTCCCGACAGCCTGGAAACGAAGCCCTTCGTGATACTTCGTGCCCTTTGTGGTTTATGGTATGTCTCTATCCCATCGTCAAACTCCCCCCCGGCAATCCGAGCTTGCTAATCCCCCACTCCTCGCGTACCATATCTGTGTGCGTTAGACCGAGTCGGTCGTGAGCAAGCAGCACTCGCCTTCAACAGCCAGTATCCTGCCGGCAGTACCTCCGAATCTCTCCAGCGTAAATTGATTGACTAAAGGAACATCTAACACCATGGCAGAACAAGGAACAGTAAAGTGGTTCAATGACGCCAAGGGCTACGGCTTTATCAGCCGCCAGTCTGGCGAAGACGTTTTCGTACATTTCTCTGCGATTCAAGCCGGCGGTTTCAAGAGCCTGCAAGAGGGCCAGACCGTGCAGTTCGACGTGACCAAAGGCCCCAAAGGCTGGCAGGCTGAGAACGTCCAGCCGCTCTAACCCATCCCTTTATGCGAAAAGGCGATCTCCCTCGGGAGATCGCCTTTTCCTCTTTGCACTAAAATCTAGGATTTTCTTGGTGCCATCGAAGGGACTCGAACCCCCACACCCTTGCGAGTACATGGACCTGAACCATGCGCGTCTGCCAATTCCGCCACGATGGCAAGTGGACTTTC